>DATFJO010000568.1:0-10641 GCA_035269145.1 Tangfeifania sp.
TGGAATAACCAGCGATTACAAAATTGACAGCTCGGCACTGTTTGTGGTTTATTCAGTCGATTCATTTACAACCAGCACCGATAGCGTACCTCTGATTGCATCCGAGTCCGGAAATTTTCAAACACAGGTTGTTCCACCAACCGGTACTGAGTTCCTCAACTATTACATCAGTGCGGGTGATGTAAAAAACCGAACCTTTTATCAACCAACAGGCGTACCGGAAGAGTTTTACACCATGAATTTCGGGCCCGATGAACTGCCGCCGGTTATCACCCACGAACCAGTTCCTTACTATTTTACTGTTGATGACTCATTAAAAATAGAGGCAAATGTTACCGACAACCTTGGTGTCGATACTGTGTATGTTGAATATTCAATCAACGGAATTCAGCAAACTTCTTTTGAACTGAAACCCGATTCGCTATCCGGCGGTTTTACCGGATACTTTAACTTCACTCCCTCCCAGCTTACCGACGGCGATGAAATTACCTACAAAGTAATTGCTGTTGATGCTTCAGCAGCAGGAAATATACGCAGAGACCCGGTAAGAAATAACCATGTTTTTAAAGTCGAGAAAGTAGCCGATCCTATTGGCGGTTATGTCAATGATTTCAATATTGGTTCGGATGATTTTATTTTGACAGATTTCGGCATTTACACCGAAACCAATTTTGAAAACGGGGCACTGCACAGTCCACATCCTTACCCAAGCCCGGATCAGGACGATGTAGACTTCAATTTTTCAACCATTCTGAAACATCCCATTATTTTAACTGAGAATCCGGTAATGACGTTCGATGAGGTTGTATTGATAGAACCTGGCAGTGTTGGTACCGGTTACGGCGATTTTGAATTCTGGGATTACGTAATTGTTGAAGGCAGCAATGATGAAGGAGAAACCTGGCTGCCTCTTGAAAACGGGTATGACTCGCGCGCCAATTCCACATGGCTCGAAAACTACAACAAAGTAACCGAAGACATGAATTCCACTACTGTCGGTCAGCCGCAATGGTACATTAACCGCGAAATTAATATGACACAAAATGGCAATTTTGCAGCAGGCGATACCATTTTAATCCGTTTCAGGCTGTTTTCAGACCCTTATGCTCATGGCTGGGGTTGGGCCATTGACAACCTGCGAATTCAATACCCGGTCTCTTCTCCGGCTCCGGTACTTTCACCCGGAAACATTACAGCTTACCCCAATCCGTTTAACCATTCATTTACAGTGAGAATTGAGCCGAAAAAAGAAATCGAAAATCTGACCATAGACATTTACAATATGTTTGGACAAAAAGTTAAAACCATTACGCGTAAAAATATTTTTGGCACTTTTTCCGAAGAAATAATTATTGGAGAAGAAGTTAGCGGCATGTACCTGCTTTCGGTAAAAGAAAACGGGCAGCAAATTCTGACCAAAAAAATGATTAAAAATTGAATAAATGGAAAAAACTGAAAAGATTATTTCAAACTGAATTTGTGTTAAATAATTCTTTTGATTGCCCACAAAATGAAATCGGACTTTCAGTTTTAAAATATATACCTATCTTTGTTTCCAAATTAAAAGAAAATGAATACGGAAATTAACAATACTTATTACTGGTATTTTTATTTTGGTTCTGAAAACGGGATCATTTAGTAAGGTATTGTTAAAAATGAAAATATTTTACGAGAGGTCCCGGAAATTCCGGGGCCTTTTTTTATGAATAAAAATTATGAAGATTACGATTATTGGGCTTGGGTTAATTGGCGGTTCCATTGCAAAAGATTTACGAATTTCAGGATTTGCTTCTGAATTTATTGGTGTCGACTCCAACGAAAAACATGCCCGGGAGGCGCTTGAGCTGGGAATTGTAGACAAACTTGGAACACTCGAACAGGGAATTAAAAACACCGACCTGGTTATTATTGCCATCCCGGTTGACAAAGAACTGGAAGTATTGCCGGCTGTTCTTAACGGAATTGACAGAAATACAACTGTTACCGATATGGGATCAGCCAAAAAAATGATTGCCGAACTAATTCAAAATCATCCGAAAAGAAATCAGTTTGTGCCGGCCCACCCCATGTCGGGCACCGAAAACTCCGGTCCGGCGGCAGCAATTGAAGGCTTGTTCAAAAATAAAATAGCCATCGTTTGCGACCAGGAAGACACCGGGCCACAACACCTGGCGCTTATCGAAAAAATGTTTCAGAACCTGGGAATGGACATTGCCTACATGAGTTCCGACGAACAGGACCACAGCACCGCATTTGTTTCTCACCTGCCCCACGCAGCAGCTTTTGCACTGGCCAATGCAGTGCAGGCAAAAGAAGACCGCAAAATTATTTTCGACCTTGCAAGTGGCGGATTTCGCTCTACCGTTCGCCTCGCCAAAAGTTCGTGCTCTATGTGGAAACCCATATTTGAACAAAACAATCAATATGTAGTTGACTCAATGGATGTTTATATCAAACACCTCCGGGAATTTCGCGATTGCCTGAAAAACCGCGAATTCGACAAGCTGGAAGAATTGATTTTAAGCGCCAATAAAATACGTTCGATTCTGGATGGTGAACATCCTCACTTTTTCAAAAACGAAGAAAAAATTGTAAAACTTTATACAAAACAGCAATGAGTGTAAAAATGGAAATTAACCCGATAAAAACCTGGCTTCCCCACCTCGACAACCCTTTGCTGATTTCAGGACCCTGTAGTCTTGAAACCGAACAGCAGGCTTTGGAAACGGCTAAGCTGCTTGCCAAAGACAAGCGCGTTTTTATTTTCCGTGGTGGTGTGTGGAAACCGCGTACCCGGCCGGGTTCGTTCGAAGGTGTTGGCTCTGTCGGGCTGAAATGGCTTCAACAGGTGAAAAAAGAAACCGGTTTGCCGGTGGGTACTGAAGTGGCCAACGCCCAGCATACCGAAGAAGCGCTAAAAGCAGATCTCGATGTGTTGTGGATTGGAGCACGTTCAACCGCCAGCCCGTTTGTGGTGCAGGAAATTGCCGATGTTTTGAAAGGATCTGACAAACCGGTTCTAATTAAAAACCCGGTTAACCCTGATGTTCAGTTGTGGATGGGTGCCATTGAAAGGGTCTATACTTCCGGCATCAAAAATATTGTAGCTATCCACCGCGGCTTCACTCCGTTCAGGGAAACAAAATACCGCAACTACCCCAACTGGAAAAATGTAATTGAACTGCGCCGGCTCATGCCCAACCTGCCCATTATTTGCGATCCGAGCCATATTGCAGGAAAACGTGAATTCCTTTTCGAGATTGCACAAAAAGCTTTTGATATGGGAATGGAAGGCTTGATGCTCGAGTCGCACATCGATCCTTCCTGTGCTCTCAGCGATGCGGCACAGCAATTAACTCCGGCTGATTTAGGTAAACTGCTCGACAGGCTGGTAATTCGTCATGAAGTGGCCAGCAATCCCGAGTTTGAAAACCGGCTGGACATGCTGCGAAGCCGCATTGATTCCATCGACTCTGAATTGCTCGAAATGCTCTCGTCGAGGGTAGCCATTGTAAAACAGATCGGGCAATATAAAAAAGACCACAATGTTACAGCGCTGCAAATTAACCGCTGGAGCCAGCTTATGGACAACAGGGTTAACCTTGGAAAAAACCTCGAATTAAACGAAGGATTCGTAAAAACGCTGTTCCAGCTCATTCACGAAGATTCAGTGCGGATGCAAACAGAGATTATGGATTCGGAAGAATAAAATATTTCCATTCAGAAAATCCCGGGGAAACTTAATCTCCGGGATTTTTATTTGAAAAATTACCGGCTATTCTTTTTAAAGCTCTTTTCATAGCCGTTTCAATCTGGTTATGGGCTAAAATTTCTTTCGCCACATAAATAAATATTACCGCCACTTTTTTATCGCCGAGTTTGAAATAAAAATCAGGCTTATTCCGCCGGTAAGCTTCACGCATTCTACGCTTTAACAAATTTCTTTTTACTGCTTTTTTAAACAGTTTTTTACTTACTGCAAAGGCAGCCTGTGCCGGATATTTCCCGTTAAGTTCAGTTTCAATGAAAACAACTTTCAACGGATATATCAAAAAAGAAGAACCTTCGGCAAACAGTTTGTCGAATTGCTTTTTACTGCACAGTTTTTCCTTTTTCTGAAATGTAAAACGGGTGCTGATATTTTCTTTTTCCGGACGGTTTTCCATTGGTGTCAAAAAAAAGCTGCTCACCAGGGGGCGAACAGCCTTTCAAAGTTATATTTTTATTTTAACCTAATTTCCTTTGTTGTGTTTTTTAATGTATAGTTCAAGTGCCATCGTCATTGATGGCGCTTTGGATGTAGGAGCCTGGATATCGAGCCTCAACCCGGCATCTTTTACTGCTTTGGCGGTTGAAGGGCCAAAACAGGCAATCCGGGTTTCTTTCTGATCGAAATCGGGAAAATTCTGCAACAGCGACTGGATTCCTGAAGGACTGAAAAACACCAGAATATCGTAATTCACATCTTTCAGATCAGACAAATCGCTGCTAACTGTACGGTACAAAATTGCTTTTGTGTACTTAAACCCGGCCTTGTCGAGCAAATCGGGAATTTGCTGTTTGTGAATGTCGGACAAGGGTACCAGAAAACTTTCAGACTTGTGCTTTTTCATCACATTAATTAAATCTGAAAACTTTCCGTTTCCATAGAAGATTTTCCGTTTGCGGTACACAATGTATTTCTGCAAATAGTATGCAGTTGCTTCCGAGATGCAGAAATATTTCATCGAATCAGGCACTGTAAGACGTAGTTCCTGTGCAATGCGGAAAAAATGATCGATGGCTGTCCGGCTGGTAAAAATTACGGCAGTGTGATCCAGAATATGAATACGGGATTGCCGAAAATCTTTCGCCGAAACCCCTTCAACATGTATAAATGGCCGGAAATCAATTTTAACGTTGCTTGTTTCGGCCAGGTCAAAATAAGGAGATTTAGCCGTCTCCGGCTTTGGTTGCGAAACCAAAATACTCTTGATTTTCAAAATGCGTTACTTTAAATTAAACTATACCCACTTAAATCACCAAAAACTTGTAAACTAAAACCAAGGGTAAAATTTCAAGGGTACAAAAGTATAAAAAGAGATAGATTATTGAAAACTGTTTCTTTAATAAAATCATAAATCCTCTGAAAAGCAGCAAAAAATAGATTGCCGTTACAATCAAAATTCCAAAATAAACAGGTATTTCAACATTGTTGAACGGCGAAAAAGAAATAATGGCAACTACCGGGAAAAGAACCAGCCCGGTTACCCTGACATGATTATCGAGGTTAAATAAAAATTCGCTGGTTTCACCGGAATTCTGAAAAATAAATCCTGTTGATTTGTATAAAAATTTTTTCACCTGGAAAAAAAACCAGACTCCGGCCAGAACTAACAAATAAAGCCGGAAATTCTGAAAAGAAACATCAATTCTGGAAAACCGGATAACCTGGAATAAAAACACTGAAAAAACCAGGTAAAAATAAATATCGAGCCGGAATGCACCGTGCTGAAAAGAATAGTTCTGTTCGCGAAACATCCGGTTGGCAGTTGAATAATTTACCACCGATTGAAAAAGATTTCCCAAATATTTTGACCACCCCCTGCGAACCGTGGCAAACAAAACGAGCGCCAGTAAGAGAACAATTGTCAGCCAATCGGTATTTACCCGGTTAACCGTATCTTTGGGCAGAACCAATTCAGCTTCGGGCTTTTCAGAAGCGATTAAAACAGAATCTTTACGCGGTTTTATATACCGTGAATCGTCTACTTTCAAATCCTGTTCACGCTGCCATAGCCGGTACCTTACCTGAGCGGCTGTTGGACGGGAAGGCTGGGCCGGGACAACTGAATCTTCTGTTTCAACAGCACCTGCTTCCTGTTGCAGCTCATCCCGTGGCCGGATGGGCGCAAGAGGCAACGGAGCAGTGCGTTTCACCCTCAAAGTTCCGGATTCTTCTCCGGCAGGTATTTTTTCCAAAGGAAGTTTAACCCTTGTGGTATCCTGCTGATATGTAAATTCACCTTTCATTTAACAGACTGCAAAGATACCAAATCCTTTAATGAATCTGGAATGCTGGAATCCGGATATTTCTGCTGAAATTTTTCTTTGAAAAGTTATCTTCAAAAGGTATAACATTGTTTAGGAGTTCGTTCTTTTCTATTCCAACTCAATAAAATCAGTTTTCTCTGTTTTTTTACTTTACTGAAAAGAATTCATCCATTTCGAGCGCGCGTACATCATCCACAAAATTTTTATAATCTTCTTTGCTCATGTTTTTTACAGGTGAACGGAACCCGCCAAAATCAAGGCCCACGTATCGCATAAAAGCTTTTCCGGTGGCAATGCCGCCATATTTTCCAAGCAGGCGAATCATGTCGATGGCCTTTTGTTGAAGTTTTCGGGCTGTATCAAAATCACCCTTGTCAAAAGCCTCAATCAGTTTATAATACAGCGGACTTGCAAAATTAAATGTGCTGCCTACACCACTGCGTGTTCCGAGAGCGAGAGCAGGGAGCAGGCTTTCGTCGCGTCCCGACAGCATGTCGTATTTGCCGTCCATAAAGTTGATACAACTTTGGAAATCCATAAAATCTTCGTGGGTGTATTTGATTCCAGCCAGATTGGGAATGGCCGAAGCAGCTACCTGCAAAAAATCAAACATCGGAAGAGTACAACCGGTAAACATCGGAATGTGATAAAAATACACCGGCATTTCAGGAACCGAGGCTGCAATTCGAGATACAAAATCGACAAGCTGGACAGCATTCCCGGGTTTAAAATAGAAGGGAGCCAGCACTGCAACAGCATCTGTGCCTGTTTCTTCCGAATGCTTTGCATTTTCAATACATTCCATATAAGAAGTCCCGCCAACAAGATTGATGGTTTTAACTCCTTTGTTTTCTTTTGCAGCCGCCACCCAATGTTCAGCAATTTTCATCCGCTCTTTCTGCGTAAGCGACACGCCCTCGCCGGTGGAGCCATTGATAAACACACCAACCACATTATTCTTTTTCAAAAAATCGTAATAAACACGAATCTGATCGTAATTTACTTCTCCATTTTCATTCATTGGGGTAAACGGTGCAGCTATCAGTCCTTCAAATTTTTGCATTTGCCTGAATTTTAAATTTTTACCTTTCAGAGAAAATATCATCAACAGGCACCTTCTGAAAATAAAGTTCTTTAACGCCTTCATACAAAATGCCTACAGTGTTCTTGTCCACCATGGTCATACAGGAGTATCCAAATCCCTGGTTTTCATTCAGCAAAACCTGGTTCTCTTTCAGCCAGGAGTTTCCCTGGTCGAGACTGGCTTTAATGGTCATATTTACACGGGCTTCCTTGTTGTTGGGATTGGAAAAGAACAGTGCCTGCTGTTTTTGACCGTTCATATCCACATCGGCAGCAATTAGGCTGGCCATGCAATTTGGTTCCTGCAATGCAGAATTGGAGGTTGGATGAGTTGTCCAGGCTTCACCCAAATCATCGGTTACAGCCACTGCCCGTCCGTTGGAATCATCTTTAACACTTCGGTTGCGGTCGTCGCGCATATTCAGCATCAGGCTACCGTCTTCGAGCTGCACTACTTGTGCTTCGGTAGTATTGGGCTTGGCGCCGGTGCCAATGTTCCAGGTTTTGCCGTCGTCCTGGCTGTATACTATTGTTGAATGGCAGGTATACTGTCCGCCATCAATTGCTTTTTCGCCAATGTCTTTTTTGAATTGCGCCGGAAAAACCATTGTGCCATCTTTCATTGTTATTCCTTTGCCGGGGCCCTGCAAAAGCAACTGCCACTCCGGATCTTTAATTTGTTCGGTAATGTTGATCGGTTCCGACCATGTGCGTCCATCGTCGGTGCTTTTCACCAAAACAAACTGACCGGTTTTTGCAGGATCCATTCCTGGCTCTGAAGCCCACCAGAGCATGTCTTCAGGAGTGGCACCGCTCATCCACAAACCAGCCACCCAAAGTATATGGTTCTTATCATCATACAAAACAGCCGGGTCGCCAATTCCATTGATTCGCTCAGGACGTCCACCCCATTCGCCCATGTCCATGATAATTTGCATGGGTTCCCAGGTTTGTCCGCCATCGGTGCTGCGACTCATGCCCACGTCAATGTCTTCCTGCAAATCTTTGCTGTTGTTGTAACGGTTGTCGTAAACGGCAATAAGTGTTCCTTTATTGGTCGTTACCAAACCCGGAATGCGATAGGTGTCAGCGCCATCCTGCCCGGCTTCACGAACAATTTTGGCAGGACGATAGGCAAAAGTATCATCTGCATTAAAAGTCAGAATTTCACTACCTTTAAATATCAACTCAACTTTTTCAATCCGGAAACTTTGTTCCAAACGTGCTTCTTTCTTTACCTCAAAATTAAAAGATAAGGTGTGACTGCCCGGTTCAATCATTTCAGAACCACCGATTATAATCCGGGTGGCTTCAAAATAACTGGTGTTGCCGAAAATGGAGATGGAAGTTTTTCCGTCGATAATTTCAGTATGCTCCACTTCAACTAATTGAAGAAATTCGGGCTCGCTGTTTCGGGTTAAATGAATTTTGGCTGAAAGTAATTCCCGGGTTTCGGCGGTTTCAGAAACCTTGAAATGAAGTTTAATAATTCCTTTGTTGATTTGGCCACTGAACAGTGGTTGCTTTTTTTGATTGTGATTAACATTTTCAAAATGAATATTTTCTGAATTAGAAATGGAAGAAAATATTAAAAGGGGCAAAAACAGGATCCAACTTAGTTTTGTCATTTTTGCTGAAGATTTAATTAAATCTTTAAAAGATTTACCAAAAATGTGAGGGAAAAATGAATTAAAAAAGCTTTTATCGGATTTTCGAAAAATTAATTCTGCGAACAGTTCGCCCGTTCGTATTTTTCCATTATATCGATTAACAGAAACATCTCCTCAATATCCTCATCTGTTTTTTGGGATTCGCAAATTTCCATAAAGCGTTTCAAAGCATCCCGGTAATCATCCTCTGTTTCTATTTGTGTAATCCTTTGCATAAATTAATGGGCATCGAGCCAGTTTTCAGCAGCGTTCATTTCAACAGTTAGCGGAACTCCCATCTCCCAGGCATTTTCCATTTCGTTTTTAACAATGTTCTTTACCTGATCGAGCTCCGGTTTATAAACATCAAAATTCAGCTCATCGTGCACCTGTAATATCATTTTCGATTTCAAATCCTGTTTTTTAAGTGCTTTGTAAATTTTAATCATTGCCATTTTTATGATGTCGGCAGCCGACCCCTGTATGGGTGCATTTATAGCGTTACGCTCTGCCATTCCGCGCACCATGCCGTTGGCTGAATTAATGTCATTTAAATAACGTTTCCGCCCTTTAATTGTTTGAACGAACCCTTTATTTCTGGCAAGTTCTATTTGCTTGTCCATGAATTCTTTAATTTTCGGAAAATTCTCGAAATACCCGTCGATTAAATCTTTGGCTTCCTTGCGCGGAATATTTAACCGTTGCGACAAACCAAAAGCTGAAATGCCGTAAATAATCCCGAAGTTGGCTGTTTTGGCTTTCCGGCGCATGTCGGAAGTCACTTCATTTTCAGGAACTTTGTAAATTTTGGCGGCGGTAATAGAGTGGATGTCTTTCCCTTCGTTAAACGCTTTCAGCATTTCCTCATCTTTGCTCAGAGCCGCCATTATTCGTAATTCTATTTGCGAATAGTCAGCCGAAAGAAAAGTATATTCATCATCGGAAGGAATAAATGCCCGCCGGATTTCACGTCCGGCTTCGTCGCGTATAGGAATGTTTTGCAAATTCGGATTGACGGAGCTTAAACGCCCGGTGGCAGTAATGGCCTGGTTGAATGAAGAGTGAATTTTACCGGTTTCTTTATTGACAATTTCGGGAAGCGCCTCTACATAAGTCGACAACAGTTTTTTCAATCCTCTGAATTCCAGAATTTTTTCTACAATCGGATGCCGATCTGCCAGGCGGGCCAATACTTCTTCTGAAGTAGAGTACTGTTTGGTTTTGGTTTTCCGGGCGTTGGTATCTATTTTCAGTTTTTCGAAAAGAATAAGCCCCAATTGCTTAGGCGAAGAAACATTGAACTCCTCCCCAGCCATTTCGAAAATCTCTTTTTCAACTTCAATGATCTGCCCCCTGAGTTTTTGGGCAAATTCTTTCAATACTTCTGAATCAATTTTAACCCCGGCATTTTCCATGTGCACCAATACCGGAACCAATGGCATTTCCATTGTTTCGAAAAGCTCACGCATTTCATATTCGTCCAGTTTGGGGTCGAGTGCCTGTTTCAACTGGAAAGTAAGGTCGGCATCCTCGCAGGCATAATCGCGCAGTTTTTCTTTTCCTACCGAGCGCATGCTCAGTTGGTTTTTTCCTTTTTTGCCAATCAGGTTTTCTGTCGGCACTTTTTCGTAGTTCAGGTAGATGTCGCACAAATAATCGAGGTTGTGTTTTTGCTCAGGTTGAATGAGGTAGTGTGCCAGCATCGTATCGTACAACTTCCCTTTCACTTCGATGCCGTAATTGCTCAGCATCAACATGTCATATTTGATATTCTGGGCAATTTTGAGAATGTTTTCATCAGCAAAAATATCACGGAATTCATCGAGCACTTTTTGTGCTTCCTCTTTTTTTGTAGGCAGGGTCACACAAAAAGCTT
>DATFJO010000569.1:0-2399 GCA_035269145.1 Tangfeifania sp.
GATAATTACGAATGCCGGCACGGGCTGGGATACACCAAAATTTCAGGAACAAAAAATGAACTGACTGCGGAAGTTATTAATTTTGTGCCCATCGGCTTTTCTGCCGAAATTCAAAAAGTTACTCTGAAAAATAACGCTGCAAAAACAAAGAAATTCCAACTGTTTTCATTTGTGGAATGGAATCTTTGGAATGCGCTGGATGACATGACCAACTTTCAGCGGAATTATAATATTGGCGAAGTTGAAATCGAAAATTCCACCATTTACCACAAAACCGAATACCGCGAACGACGGAATCACTATGCATTTTACACCGTAAATGAAAAAATAGATGGATTTGATACCGACCGTGAATCCTTTGTGGGATTGTACAATTCTTATGCTGATCCGGAAGTCGTATGTAATGGAAAAACTAAAAATTCAGTGGCTCACGGCTGGTCGCCTGTTGCATCGCACATGCTGGAAATTGAACTGGCTGCAGGCGAAGAAAAAGAACTGGTATTTGTGCTGGGTTATGTTGAAAATGAAGACGACCAAAAATGGGAATCGAAAAAAGTCATCAACAAAACCAAAGCGCATCAGATTATTGAGCAATTGAATTCGGCAGAAAAAGCAGATGCTGAACTTCAAAAATTGAATGAGTACTGGACAAAATTACTTTCGAATTACCAGGTAAAAAGTCACGATGAAAAGCTCGACCGAATGGTCAACATCTGGAACCAGTACCAAAACATGGTCACGTTCAACATGTCAAGGTCGGCTTCCTATTTTGAATCGGGCATCGGCCGGGGTATGGGATTTCGCGATTCCAACCAGGATTTGATCGGATTTGTGCATCTCATTCCTGAAAAAGCACGCGAACGAATTCTGGATCTGGCTGCCACGCAATTAGAAGACGGAGGCGCGTATCACCAGTATCAGCCGCTCACAAAAAAAGGAAATGCCGATATCGGCGGAAATTTTAATGACGATCCGTTGTGGCTGATTCTCTCCACAACTTTGTACATTAAAGAAACAGGAGATTTTTCCATTCTTGAAGAAAATGTTCCGTACGAAAACGATGAATCGAAAGCACAGCCGCTGCTCGACCATTTGAACCGTTCGTTTTTGCATGTCATCAACCATCTCGGCCCACACGGATTACCACTGATTGGCCGCGCCGACTGGAACGACTGTCTCAATTTGAATTGTTTTTCCACCAATCCCGATGAATCATTTCAAACTTCTGAAAATAAAACCGGCGGAGTAGCCGAATCGGTAATGATTGCCGGCATGTTTATTTTATACGGTAAAGAATACGCCGCACTTTTGAACCGTCTAAAAAAATCCGATGAAGCCGAAAAGATACTTTCAGAAGTCGAAAAAATGAATGTAGCCATTGCCAAACATGCATGGGACGGCGAATGGTTCATGCGTGCCTACGATTTCTTTGGAAATAAAATTGGCAGCAATGATAGTCAGGAAGGCAAAATATTCATCGAGTCGAATGGCTTCTGCACCATGGCAGCCATCGGTGAAGAAAATGGCTGGCCGAAGCTGGCGCTCGATTCGGTAAAAAAACACCTCGATTGTGAATACGGAATTGTTCTGAACAATCCTCCCTACTCTGAATACGATCTCAGCAAAGGCGAAATCACCAGTTACCCGGAAGGTTACAAGGAAAATGCCGGTATTTTCTGTCACAATAATCCGTGGATTATGATTGGCGAAACCACTGCCGGAAACGGCGACCGCGCTTTTGAATACTACCGGAAAATCTGTCCTTCATATTTGGAAGAAATCAGTGATTTGCACCGGACTGAACCGTACGTTTATGCCCAGATGATTGCCGGGAAAGATGCTTGGAAACCCGGCGAAGCCAAAAACTCATGGCTTACCGGCACCGCAGCCTGGAACTTTTTTGCCATAACACAACACATTTTGGGAATTCAACCAGATTACGACGGCCTGATTGTAAATCCTTGCATTCCAAAAGAATGGGACGGTTTTAAAATTCAGCGAAAATTCAGGGGAACGACTTTTAATATCGAAGTTTCCAATCCATCGCACGTTTCAAAAGGTGTAAAACAAATTCTGGTGGATGGAGAGAAAATTGAAGGAAACAAGGTGCCGGTACAGGAAAAAGAAAGTTGTTACGTAAAGGTTGTGATGGGATAGTTCCACCCGTCAAGCAGCTTGATCCGCTTCATTTGCAGGAATGGACATGTTGGCTTTCCATCTTTTTTCTGCTTTGCTGGCAGGTTTGAAAAAAACATTATTCGTTTTTTGTAAATTTTGAAATAAAAAATGCCAACAGTTTTGTTAATAAAAGGGTGGAGATTATATTTTTGGGCGAACGAAAATAATGAACCAATTCATATTCATGCAGAAAAAGGCTTATAGTATATCAGAAATAAAAT
>DATFJO010000570.1:0-2269 GCA_035269145.1 Tangfeifania sp.
AGCTGCCTATGTAAAAACACGCGGAATGGGATGCAGTGTTTACGGAGCGCAGTTTTTAATGGAAGGACTTTACAATGCCGGTGCCGCCGATTATGCCCTTGAACTGATGACGGCCACCCACGACCGCAGTTGGTACAATATGATAAAAGAAGGCTCTACCATTTCGTGGGAAGCCTGGGATTTGAAATACAAACCCAACCAGGATTGGAACCACGCCTGGGGAGCAGCTCCTGCCAATATTGTACCTCGCTACATGTGGGGCATCCAACCCAAAACTCCGGGTTATAATGTAGCTGTCATAAAACCACAACTGGCCAGTTTAACAAACAGTTCGATTGTAGTTCCAACACTAAAAGGACAGATTAAAGCCGATTACAAAAAAGTAAGCAACCGCTTGTCATATTATACCATTGAAATTCCTGCTAACATGGCAGCCGAATTTGTAATGGATTTTCCTGAAACTGCCGTTGTGAGCGTAAATGGTGAATTAGTGAACCTTTCTTTCGGAAGTGTTCGTTTAAATCCTGGTGTTAATGAAATTGAATTACGGGTAAATTCTTTTTAATCAGGTCGCAAATCTTTATCGATTTTGTGCTTGTAAAATAGTAATATGGAAATCAAAAATTGAAAAATTCAGAGTGAAAACAATGAATTTACGAAGATTGTATTCATAAATTTTAGGTTGATATGAAGTTCGATAATTTGAGTAATCCTATAATATGAAAAGTTTGAACCTGGTTTTCGTTTGCATTTTATTTTCATTTTTTGGATACAGTCAGAATGATAACAATGCTGAATTTGAGTTGCTTAATAATTCTGATAAATGGGTGTTGGAATTTTCAGATCCAGGTACTGAGAACTGGAAAAATAACTGGCACCTCGATGGATTAATTGCCAAAGTAGAAAACACCACTGACGGCATGCACGTTCAGGCGGGCCCCGAATTTGGCAATGATGCCCATCACATGGTTTTGTGGACAAAAAAGTCGTTGGAGGGTGACGTAAAAATTGAATTTGATTATACCCGAACCGATGACGAAACAAAAGCAGTAAATATTCTTTATATTCAGGCCACAGGCAAAGGCGAAGGAAATTATGTGGAAGATATTTTTGAATGGAATGAGTTAAGAGAAGTTCCTTCCATGCGAACGTATTTCAACAACATGAAAACGCTTCATATTAGTTTTGCGGCCTTTCCAAACAACGACGACGTGCAGGATTATATCAGGGTGCGAAGATATCCGGTAACTCCCGAAAAAGGCTTTAGAAAACTGGAAGTTGAACCCACATTTTTTGAAACGGGCCTGTTTAAAACCGGAGAAACCTATCATGTTACTGCGGTAAAAACAAATGAGCGATTGTTTTTCAAAGTCGATGGAAAAGATGTTTCAAAAATCTATTCATGGGATATAAGCCATTTACCCCCGTTAATAAAAGGAAGAGTAGGTTTGAGACATATGTACACCCGTACGGCTATTTATAAAGATTTTAGAATTTATACTAAATAAATATGAAAAGAATACTCTCTTTTAATTACAGTATTATTCTATGCAGTTGTGCAAGCCAGAGTGGTTAATCAAATATGGATTGGATATAGTTGGTTGAAAAAATAAACTAAAGTTTGACATGAGAATTCTTATTGGAATATTGTTGTCCGGAACAGTAATGATATTTAATTGCTGTTCTTCGAGTGTTGAAACAAAAAATGAAAAACGTCCCAATATCATCTTTCTGATGGATGATCAACACCGTTGGGATGCATTGGGAGTTGAAAATCCGGAAGTAATTACACCAACGTTAGATGAACTGGCTAAAACCGGTGTGCGTTTTACACAAGCTGTTTGTCAGGCACCCATGTGTATTGCCAGCCGGAATTCAATGATGTTTGGTTTGTATGCCAATCAGACCGGAGTGTTACGGAATGGTAAAGGTATTCCCGACGATAAACTTCCGATACCACCGCTGGCACAATTGTTTGCAGATGCAGGTTACGAAACTGCCGGTTTTGGAAAAACACATTGGGGAGTACGCTGTTCAACCCGAGGATTTGAAACACGTTACGCTGCAGAAGTTTTTGAGGAAGGTGCCATAATGATGAAAGACCTTGATCCGGAGGCAAAACAACGTTACGCAGAAGAAACAGCAGATTACGGTCCCGGTGAAGAAGACCCTGCCGGTTATATTGGCGAAACCAGCAAATTGCCCGAACGCGAACATCGCGATGGCTGGGTTACCGAAAAGTGTTTGGATTATATTAAAGACAGGGAAG
>DATFJO010000571.1:0-5428 GCA_035269145.1 Tangfeifania sp.
TCCCACCAAAAAATCATTATTTTTGTAACCACCGTGTTCGTACACGGCATTTTTGAATCCTGTAATTAAAATGTAAGAAAATGAATAAGCTTATTTTTTTTATCGCTGGTCTTTTTATGTTGAATGCATGTGCCACACAAACCGATGATGGCTGGACCGAACTCTTTAACGGCAAAGATTTATCAGGTTGGAAACAACTAAATGGTGAAGCAAAATATGAAGTAGTGGACGGAATGATTGTGGGGACTACTGTATTGAATACCCCCAACTCTTTTCTGGCAACGGAAAAAGAGTATTCCGATTTTATTTTTGAAGTGGAATTACTCGTGGAAGAAAACATGAATTCCGGCATCCAGTTCAGAAGTGAAAGCAAACCGGATTTTAGGAATGGCCGTGTACATGGCTACCAGTGTGAAGTAGATCCTTCCGACCGTGCCTGGAGTGCAGGCATTTACGATGAAGCCCGCCGCGGATGGTTATATCCGCTCAGTCTGAACCCGGAAGCACAACCTGCCCTGAAAATGGGCGAATGGAACCACTACCGCATCGAATGCATCGGTAATAACATTAAAACCTGGCTCAACGGAGTGCCCGCTGCTCATCTGATTGACGATATGACTCCAAAAGGTTTTATCGCCCTGCAGGTGCATGGCATTGGCGACAACGAGGAAAAAGTGGGCCACCAGATAAAATGGAAGAATATCCGCATCAAAACTGAGAACCTCCAGCCTTCTCCCAATGAAGGAATTTATGTGGTGAACCTGGTTCCGAATACACTGGCCGATGCCGAAACAGAAAAAGGATTTAAATTATTGTTTGACGGAAATTCGACCGATAACTTCAAAAGCGCTAATGGTGATGAGTTTCCTTCAACAGGCTGGAAAGCTGAAGATGGTGTTTTGACAGTTGTGGGCAGCGGTGGCGATGAGGAGAAAAAAGGAGGCGACATCGTAACCCGCGAAGAGTTTGGCGCGTTTGAACTGAAATTCGATTTCAACTTTACTGAAGGTGCCAACAGCGGAATAAAATACGGATTGGGTAACAATGGCCCGTCAATAGGCATGGAATACCAGATTCTGGACGATGAAAACCACCCGGATGCTAAAAACGGGATTAACGGAAACCGAACGCTGGCTTCACTCTACGATTTAATTCCCGCCGATAAACAGGGCCGGTTTGTAAACGGACCGGGAGAATGGAACCGTGGCCGAATTGTTCTTTATCCCGACAACAGGGCAGAACACTGGCTCAACGGACGAAAAGTAGTGGAATTTATGAGAGGAAGTGAGGAGTTTAACGAACTTGTTGAAGGCAGTAAATTTGCCGGAAAAGAAGGTTTCGGAATGGCCGAAGAAACTCCCATTCTTATTCAGGACCACAACGATACCGTACATTTCAGAAGTATTAAAATAAGAGAATTATAAACCATGACTAACAGAAGAAATTTCTTAAAAGCTGCCGGAATTGGTTTGGCAGCTACTGCTTTGCCCGGACTTGCAAATGCAGCCGGCTCATCTTCAGCAGGTAAAAAAAATAAGTTCAATTTTGAACTGGGCGTTGCTTCCTATTCACTACGGGAATTTGATCGTGAGCAAGCGCTCGAAATGACCGTGCGCTGTGGTGTCGATCGCATCTGTTTCAAAAGTATGCACCTTCCGCTCGATTCGGATGAGGCTGAAATAAAAAAAGCGGTTGCCGATTGCAAAGAAAAAGGAGTGGCATTGTATGGTGGCGGTGTAATTTACATGAAAAGTAAAGACGACGTAGATCAGGCATTTGAGTATGCCAAAACCGCCGGCATGGACATGATTGTCGGTGTTCCGAATCATGAGTTGCTCAGTTATGTGGAAGGCAAAGTGAAAGAGTACGACATCAAACTGGCTATTCACAATCACGGCCCGGGCGATGATTTGTACCCAAGTGCCGAAAGTGCTTACAACCTCATGAAGAATATGGATAAACGAATGGGATTATGTATCGATATTGGCCATACCAAACGAATTGATCGTGATCCGGAGCAGGATGTTAAAGATTACTTTGACCGCGTTCACGATATCCATATAAAAGATGTAACAGCGGCAAAACCCGAAGGAAAAACCTGTATTATCGGTCGGGGAGTTATCGATTTTAAATCATTTTTAAAAGCTGTTGAAGAACTGGGTTACAAAGGCACACTTGCACTCGAGTATGAAGCCGACGGAAATGATCCGCTCCCTGGAATGATGGAATCGTTCGGATATATCAGGGGGATTTTAGCAACCATGTAAAATCAAAAAAAAAATAAAAGATATGAGTTCAAACAGAAGAGATTTTTTACGAAAAGTATCGGCCGGAGCTGCCGGAGTTGCCGTTGGGAGTTCAGCTATGGGCATGTCGGCAAAAAGCTATGGTAAAATTATTGGAGCGAATGACAGAATCAATGTTGCAATTCAGGGACTTGGGCGCAGACTGGGAGCTTATTACGCACCCATCTCACGAAAAGAGAGCAATGTAGAGTTGGTTTATTTATGCGATGTGATGGAAAGCCAGCGTGAAAGGGCTGCAGGTAGATTTGCAGAACACATTGATTATAAACCAAAACTGGAGAATGACATCCGCAGGGTAATCGACGATTCAAAAGTTGATGCCATTATTAATGCAACTCCGGATCATTGGCATGCACCCGGTGCTATTATGGCAATAAAAGGCGGAAAACATGTATATGTGGAGAAACCCTGCAGCCACAACATGCACGAGAGTGAACTGCTGGTGGAAGCTCAGAAAAAATATAACAAAGTGGTGCAAATGGGAAACCAGCAGCGTTCTTCAGGCCACACCATCGAAATTATAAAGGAAATTCATAACGGAGCGATTGGTACTCCTTACAAAGCAGTTGCTTTTTATACCAATAAACGAGGCAAGGTTCCGAATCAAAAACCTGTTCCTGTGCCAACCGGACTAGACTGGGGCCTTTTCCAGGGACCGGCGCCGCGTCGCAATTACACCGAAGAAACCTGGAATTATAACTGGCACTGGTATGGCTGGGATTATGGCACTGCAGAGTCCGGAAATAACGGGACACATGAACTGGACGTTGCACGCTGGGCACTTCAGGTCGATTATCCGATTTATGCAGATGTGCAGGCCGCCAAGCGTCATTTTATGGATGATGGCTGGGAAATGTACGATACAATGTTTGCTACTTTCAAATTCCCGGGTGATAAAGTGATTAACTGGGACGGAAAGAGCCGCAATGGGTACGATACGTATGGCGGCGGACGTGGAACAATTATTTACGGTTCGGAAGGCTCTGTTTTTGTCGACCGTGGAAAATACATTCTGTACGATCGCAACGGCAAGAAAGTAAAAGACAACCAGTCTTCTTCCAACGAAGCCGGAACTGCACTTGGAGGTGGCGGCGACATGTCAACCACTCATGTTGTGAACTGGTTTGATGGAATTCGTGGAAATGCCAAACTGAATTCGCACATTGCCGAAGGCGTTATCAGCCAGGCAATGGTACATTATTCAAATATTGCATCCCGCACCGGAAAAGGATTTGATATTGACAACAAAACCGGCCGGATTTACGACCGTGAAGCGATGCAGCTTTGGAGCCGCGAGTATGCTCCGGGATGGGAACCTGTGGTTTAATAATTTCTGATTGAAACAGTTTCTCAATAGTTCCCCGGTTGGTTTCAGCCGGGGAATTTTTGTTTTTAAGGTTCAAAACAAAAATTATTTAAAAGGTGAGTCGGGTTCGCTGGCAAACATTTTGTAATTCATTCTATCGAGAAACCGTGGCATTATTTTGGAAAGAAACACGGTAAATTTTCCTTCGAGAAATGTAAGAATAAGCTGTCGTTTTCTTTTTTCCACTGCCCTGAAAATATGTACGGCGCACGCTTCAGCCGACATCATTTTATTTTCGTTACGGGGTGTTTCCCCCTGCTTGTCGCCATTGGCAGTAAGCGCCGATTTACGTATTTCGGAAGCTGTAAAACCGGGAGCGGCAACCAATACATGCAAGCCTGTTTTGAGGTTTTCAATCCGAAGTGTTTCAAGAAATCCGCGCACCGCAAATTTTGAAGCCGAATAACCTGCACGACCGGGTAACCCAATGTAACCACCTACTGAAATTACACCAACAAGCGAACCTTTTTGTTTTAAAAGATGAGGCATTGCATATTTCGTACAGTTAACAGTTCCCCAGTAGTTTACATTCATCAAACGGTGCAACACTTCCATTTCGGTATTGTTGAATAACGCCCGCATGGAAATCCCTGCATTGTTGATGAGCACATCGATTTTGCCAAATTTTTCAACCGCTTTCTCAACCAGGTTTTTACAATCACCTTCAACCGTTACATCGGTTTTCACGGTGAGAACTTCGGCCCGGGCGAGCTTCTCTTTGAGTTCCTGGAGGCGTTCATCGCGCCGGGCAGCCAGCACCAGGTTCCAGCCTTCAGCAGCATACTTTTCAGCCAGTGCCTTTCCGATTCCGGAAGAAGCCCCGGTAATTATTACAACTTTCTTTTGCATCATCCTTTCAGTGCGGATTGTTACTCTATAACTTCAGGTTGCGAAAGTACGAAAAAAACGATACAGGATAAGAATGGTATTCTGTTAATTCTACTTCGATAATTTAAATGAGAATCCGGTTTTTCTGTTTTATAACCCGGCCTTTTCTCAAAAATCAGTAAAATTTTGTCAAACAAATGCAAAAAATAGTTAGTTGTATTAGAGAAAGCTGTAAAAACAAAACCATGACTTTTATCTTTTTTTATAGAATACATCATTTTATGCGTAGAATCACGTAGTTGTTAAATGACAAAAATCATTGAATGTTTAAATGTAATTACATCATAAAACCAACACAAAATAAGGAAACGGGCATAAAACACCTGCACCTATTTAGACTGATTAAAAATTCATTTAACACTGGTTGTCAATCAAATAAAACGGCTTAAATTTAGGCTGATAAAAGAAGAGGCGTTTTTCAACATAATGTTAATAATTTATTTCATGAAAAAATCTTGATTTTTACCATATTTATTCGCAACTTAGTCGCAGCTTTTAGCATAAAAACTAAATTTAAATACAATTTAAATAGTAAGTATATCTTTTAATGTATAACCAAAATTGAATAAAATGAAAAAAATTTACTTGATTTTCTTTACGCTTATTTTGGGGGCAATGGTCATTCCCAAAGCACAGGCACAAATGGCAATTGAGGATTGTGTTAATCCGATTGAGGTTAACGCAGCCGACAATACATGTTCCGCCTATGTGAATTTTGATGATCCTGGTTGTTCCGGATGTTTGGCTTTAGGTGCTTTTTACGAGTACGAACTTTCCGGGGCTACAGTCGATACCATTTATGATTCACAGTACAATTTTAACACAGGTGTAACAGATGTATTGGCAATTTTATGGGATACTGCTGGAG
>DATFJO010000572.1:0-6131 GCA_035269145.1 Tangfeifania sp.
CATTTTTTCGCCGGCCAGGGTAATGCCGCCCCAGGCTTTTCCCTTGTCGGTGATGTACTGCTTTCGCATGGGCACGGCAGCAATCGTGTTGCCTTTGCCATCGCCCAGTGCCACTACGTTTACCTCGGTTCCCGTAACAAATTCCTGTGCAATAACCGGCAATCCCCATTGGGAAGAAATTTTCAGAAAAGCCTGCCTCACCTGCTCTTTGTTGCTGGCCAGGTGGGCATCGTAAAACTGACCTTTTACCATTACCGGGTAATCGAATTTGTCTTCCATTTCAGTAATTTGCCCCAAACTGCCCAGGTTGATGCTGGCCGGCACTTTAATGCCGTATTTTTTGCCAAACTCGGGAAGCCGGTGTTTTTCACGTTCCTGAAATTGTTGAAGATTGGGTAAAAAGGTGTGAATTCCCTGTTTATGCAATCGTTCTTCATTTTTCATAAACGAAAAAAGTTCGGCATCGAAATTGGGAACCAGCACGTCAATTTTCTCTTGCTGATGAATGTGTTCAATGCGTTCAATCAGATCGTCGGAACCCGAAGAAGGATATGGGATTTGGAAAATCCGGTCGCACAGCCCTTCCATGTAAATCCCCGGTTCCAGGTTTTCGTAAACCAGCCCAATAACACGTACTTCGAGTTCTTTTGAATCTTTCATGCCGCGGATGAATGGAACACCCGGCCCGGGATTGTCGGTGTTATTCAGCCCGGTAACAGCCAGCGTGATGTGTTTCTTCTCCATGTTTTCTAATTAAATTCCAGCGGATTGCCGTGAACTGTAATCTGATGATGTTTCAGCATCGTGCAGAATTCATAGAAGTCTTTTTCAAAACTCAAATCATCCACATCGTATTTATCAAGAAATGCTTCCTTAATTTCGTCCAGTTCTTTTTCTTCGGCAATCATTTTCATCAGCTCAAGCCCCGAGGGGTTCAGGCTAAACGAGTCGCCGGTTTTCTGGTTGAAAACAAATCCGTTGTCGCTGATTTTTACTTCCGGTGCAATTTTCATACTATTAAATTTTTTTGTTTTTAGCGGTATAGTATGGAACCTGCCCGACTATGCTGGTCAGGCGGGCTCGCATGTGGTTTAATATTCTTCTTGGGTGTAATTTTTTACATGCTCGTTTCATATTCTTTATTTGTGTTCGTAATTTACTGATTCAAATATACTGGTTTTAAAGCCATTGTGTAAACTTTTCTGTTTTTCACCGGCGCTTCGGCCCGGTGAATAGGCTTTTTCCCCTCATTCACAAGCTTTAGCATTTAATTCTCTTAACGACTAAAGCCTGTTTTCCTATTACGCCTTTTGCAACCACCAGGCTTTCCGAAAAACCCCCTTCGGGAGAAGCCGCGGTGTAAATAAATTTTTTTCCCGAATGCGCTTAAAATATGGAGTCTGACTTACAATATCTCCCATCTGACTATAAATATTTTGCTCAAAAATTAAAATTCTATAGTTTCTGAAACCCCGTTTGTTGTAACAGTAGCTTCATTGTCGCACTCGCCATCACCGTAGTCGAAAACCTGCAAAGTACTGTTAGTGCTGATTTCCACAACACCGCTTACCGGATTAAAACAGCCGTTTTTATAAATCAAAGGCGTAGTAATTTCAAAGGTGTATGTCTGTCCGTCTTTGTTCACCCCGGAGCCGGATCCGGTAACCGACCACACATCGTCAGCAAACAGAAGGGTTTCATTGCCTTCAATCAGCTCACTTTGTTTTTCACACTCCCATGTCATTTCAGCGCCATGGGCATAAATTAGTTTTCCATCAGCTAAATTTTTGGTAAAAGTGAGATTCCCGTTTTCGTTTTCCCCGTTGTTCAGAATGGTTTTGGTTCCTTCCAGTTTATTGTCATTGAAATAAAAATCTTCAAAACTAATTTCGCGTAAAGCACCTTCATTGCGCCACCAGTCGGAAAGGGTTACGTGAATTTTCCCCCTGCGCAGGTTTCCGCTGAATGTTTCGCAGTTTTCATCGCCGTAATCCAGCGTCCAGCTTCGCGGCCAGAATTCGCCGGCTTCATTTTCATGAATGGTTACAGTAAGGCATCCCAGCAGTTCGGCCGATTTTAAATCGTTTTCATCGCCGCTGGTAATTATTTCTTCCTGATCGAAATTAAAGGCGCTGAAAAGAGCCAGGTAATCTTTGGCTTCAGTTTTTAAAACAACATCCTCTGCTTCGTTCTTGTTACACGAATTCAACATAGCCAAACCGGCTGTCAAAAAAATCAACACGATAAATTTTCCTGATTTTCTCATGACTTTCAAATTTTAATGAATAATGAATTTTGTATCAGAGATAAGACACACGTTACATCAAAAACTTGCGTACAGGTGAAATAATTGTTTGAATTTTTAATTTTTCAGCATAATTGAATGGCTGATTTTTTTGCCATTGGGAAAATGTAACACAAGGTGATAATTGCCTGATGGTAAATTAAGCGCTATGTCTGATTCATTCCTGTTAATAAATCCTTTTTTTACGAGAAGACCTCCGGTATTAAACACAGAATAGGTGCAATCTTTAGCTACACCATCAATGTAAATTTTCCCACTCGTGGGATTCGGATAAATCCGGTATTTTTCTTTTTGGATTTCAGGTGTTGAAGTCGTTGTTAACGAAATGGAATCTGTAGCAATTCGCACAGGTGTTCTGTTTGCATTATCATACATATTTTTGAAACGGCCAATATCTTCATCCATTTCTGCATATTCAAACAATTCATGCATCCAACTTTCCGGAGCAGTTTCGTAATGCAGCAAAACCTTTACTTTGGCAGCATTGCCCGCTTTTGGAATTGGGAATGCATACAAAACGGATTCAACCCCCAGACCGGACAAATAATCGGAATCGTTAATGGCTTTCCCCACCACTTTTACAGTATCATAATTTAGGTGAGACGAGCTAAATCCCTCGGGTACTATCCTGTTGTCTTTCAGGGGAACATAAGCTTTTTCAAGAACTGTGGTAACCTCTCCATCTGTATTGCCCATTACAAATTCGTAAATCTGGACCTGGTTTTCGTTGTTTATGATTTCGTAATGAGGTTCGAAGTGATCATCATCTCCATTTATTAGAGCGGTTGTTCCGTTTTTTCCTGAATGAAAAAGGGTGTCTGAATCCTGAACTATCAGGCATTCAAGGTAAGCCCGGCGGCTTGGAAAACCGGTTGGAAATTTGTGCCCGGCCTTGTTTTTCAAAAGTACCTGAACATAAACGGAATCATTTTCACGGTGAATTTCTTCGATGCTCAAATCTATGGTGCTTTCGGTTAGCAGCTTTTTTGTACGGTTGATGGTTTCAGCCAGAAACTCTTCTCCCGAATGAAGTTCTAACTCTTTGTGATTCTCTTTTAAAAGGTTCAGCATAAAAACGTTTGCCCCCGTTAAATCATGAATACCAAAGGGTTCACGACCGGGAGCAAAGCCCGGGCGGCTGCTGATTTTTATGGGTTCATTAATACGTGGCAAGTGGCATGACTGGCACGAAATGTTTTGTTCGCCATAAATGGAATTTTCCCACTCATGATAAAGTGCCTGTTCTACAAAAGTTTCACCGGTAAACTCGCCATTTTCATCTACCGAGTTTGTAAATAAAGAATGGCAGGAACCACAAAGCCGGGATTCATTAATCTTTTCAGAATAAACCGGAGTATAACCTGTATTCATAAACATTTGATTGACTATTGGACTTTCGTAAGGGCCATAAATTTCTTTGTCAGCATTTATTCCAAAATTTCCGGAAAACAAGGGCGAGCTAAAATCGTTTATTTGATGGCATACCGTGCAGGAAATTCCATCTTTCCCCAACTCATCATTTTTTAAATGTTCCAGCGTATAAAAATCACCTGAGGTTAAAAATGCATTCAGCATACCCATAGGTGCGTGGCACCTGGTGCAAACATTTTCGAGCGCATCGCTGTGAGAAGGATTTACAATTCCTTCGTGCTTAACTTTGGCTTTCCAAAACGGGTCTTTGGATGCATTCGCCAGCATGGTGCTTCGCCAGCGGGCAATGGGAGAAACATCATTTCCCTGACTGTCGCGCGAAGCAAAATCACTGGTTGAATGGCATAAAACACAGGCCCCTGAAGATATAAACCAGGTATTTGATTTGGCGGGCAGTTCCTGATTAACTAACAGGTAACCCGAAAACAACAACATCAAAACTAAGGCGGCGAAATAGAATACGGCTGACGGTTTCATGACAATTGCAATTAAAGGAATTCAATTATTATGACACCAGTTGTTTAAAAAACTTGTGCATCCGGAGTAATTATTCTTTTAGGCTTGTTTGATTGGCATTAATATTGTTTAACAGAAATTTATAAGTTTCACTTTAAAAAACAAAGTCATGAAAACAATTACAGGTATTTTATTAGCATTTGCACTGGCAGTTTTAACCAGTTGCGTTGGTGAACCGGGACCTCCGGGGCCTCCGGGAGAAGACGGCGACTCATTCCTCGGTTCCGTTTTTGAAATTGAAGGCGATTTTACTTCATCCAATGATTATTCGCTGTTTTTTGAATTCCCCAATACCATCGAGGTTTTTGAAAGCGATGTGGTGTTGGTCTACATCCTGTGGGATCAAACTGAAGATAACAGCGGCCAACCGGTCGATGTGTGGCGTTTGCTGCCCCAGACTGTTGTGCTGAATGAAGGTGTGTTGCAATACAACTACGACCACACTTTTAACGATGTTCAGGTATTTTTGGAAGGCACCATCGACTTTAACACGCTTGTTCCTGCTGAGTGGCAAAACCAAATTTTTAGAATTGCCGTGCTTCCGGCTGATTATGCAATGAGTAACAATTTGGATGTGAGTGATTTCGGTTCAGTAATGCAGGCGCTAAAAATTAATCCGGGAAAAATCGACAAATTCAATGTAATCCAGGAGCAACTGCTGAAAATGGAATAGAGGGTGTGAAAAATCACCTGCTTATTTCAGGGTATTTTTCGTGCCAGTCGTTCCAGCCTCCATTAATCGATTTCACATTTTTGTAGCCCAGTTGCATCAATGCTTTTGCCGATAAAGCGCCGCGGGATCCGGTACCACAATAAACATAAAAGGTATCGGATTTTTCAGGTGCTGATTTTCCTGCTTCATTCCACAGCTCTTCGCTGCCGATTCTGAATTCGAGCACACCACGCGGAATGTTTACTGCGCCCGGAATTGCACCGGCCTCGTATTCTGCCGATGTGCGCACATCGATAATAACCGGGTTTTTTGTTTCCAAAACTGTTTTGAATCCTTCAACCGGTATTTCAGTAATTACCTCTTTGGCAGCGGCCACCATCTGTTCGGGACTTTCATATACCGTAAGACTTTTGTTTTGCTGGCTGAAAGATTGATAAGATACCAAAACAAAAAGCAACAGGATTATTGTTGCTTTGCTAAAACTTATATTGTTTTTCATTTTTCAGTTGTATTTTGATTTACTAACCAATACAACCGCCATGTGCCCAAAAAGTTTGTTCAGGCATTTTCCGGTGGAAAGAATCTCATTCAGTTACTTTAGATTTCTGATTCTGACTTCTGTGTTGTTTTGATTTTCCATCAGTTCAACCAATTTCTTTGTATTTGTATTTCAAAAGTGATAGGGATACAATATTTCAGGCTGAATTATTGCTGCGGCATCGGCAACCATTTTCGGGATCATGGTGTAGGGTACGTTCATGGGCAGAAAATCAAATCAGATATTTTTCAGAGTTGATAGGTTGAAAACTATTATTCTGAAAAATCTTTTCCGGCTTTTTTCAATCCGTCAAGGTCTTCTACTCTGAAATCGCCATAAAAAGAGACAATAAAACGGTTGCCTTTTCCATTTTCATTTTTGACAAAAAGATGGCACTCTTTGTATTTTTTTCCGCGGCCCAGCAGCCAGATTTCAGTGTCCGAATCATCGTCATCATCTTCATATTTTTTATAGGAGCCAGGTAGCATCGAGATTGCTTTTTCTGTGAATTCCCTGGCGGAAAGCTGCCCTTTTTCAGGGTTGTAGGAGAGGAAACGAATTTCCTTTAAATCTCCGGTAACGCTTCGCTCATTCCCGTCATCACCCAAATCGATGTCGATGGCATCAATCATATTTTTAGTAAACGCGAAGTTGGTAATACCCGGTTT
>DATFJO010000573.1:0-2149 GCA_035269145.1 Tangfeifania sp.
TTATTTTTTCAAAATAATAATGAGTGTTTTTCTTTGTCATAGTTTGCTTTTTGACGAAGATAAAATTAATCTTCTCGTCGAACCAGTAAATATTTGTTGTTATCCAGTACTAAAAATCCCTGGTCGTAGCAGAAGTAGTACACTTTTTGATTCCGGGTTTTGTAAATGTGTGTAAAATATTTAAAGTTATACCCGTTTTTTTCAAGTGCCGATTTGTGTAAAGTCGTTTTTCCACTTTGGTTGAGGTTTTCCAAAATGGAGTGGTTTTTTTTGAGAATGCGGTTGATTTTTCGGATGTAGTTGGAGGAGCCGCTAAGCTTTTTGTTGTTGTAGGCATTGCGGCAGGCATCGCTGCAGAACTTTTGGTCGGCCCGCCCCCTGAGTGGTTCGTCGCATTCCAGGCATTTTCTTTGTTCCATTTTATTTTTCTCATTAAATCACTAATATATAAAAAAATATCCGTTGGTAAACGCTTACAAACGTTTATAATCATTTATTGTCATTTACAAGTATTTAAAAACCGGATCTTCTTTTAATGTCACTGTAACTTTGATGTACAATTTCGTTTTTAATTATTAACTAAAATTTTGAAATCATGAATGCTTTAAGAAACAGTGTCAGGCTTATCGGTAATTTGGGCGAAGATCCCAAAGTAAGAAAGTTGGACAGCGGAAAAACAGTTGCTAATTTTTCAATAGCAACCAACGAAATTTATCGCGATACCAAAGGCGAAAAACAATCTGAAACCACATGGCACCGGCTGGTTGCCTGGGGGAAACAGGCAGAGATTGCTGAAAAGTACCTGAAAAAAGGTTCTGAAATTGCGCTCGAGGGAAAACTCACCAACCGTTCGTACGACGGAAAAGACGGCGAGAAACACTACGTGACTGAAGTTTTGGTGAATTCGATTCTGATGCTCGATAAGAACAAAAACTAACCATTCACTCCGGTGATGGTTAGCCTGCCCGAAACCGCCCTGCTGGCCCGGGGCGGTTTTCTTCTATCCTGAATAACCTAAAATTTTAAACATGTCGTCTACTGTTTGCTCGGTACGGTATACATAATCCACAAAGTTGCCGGTTTCATCGCGGTCGATAATTACATGTTTCGGAGATGGTATCAGGCAGTGTTTTATTCCGCCGTAACCGCTGATTGAATCCTGGTAAGCGCCGGTGTGAAAAAATCCGAGGTAGAGCGGTTCTTTTTCGCGGGGTGAGTATTTGGGCAGCATAATTTGCTGGTTCAAATCCTCGGAGTTGTAGTAATCGGAATGGTCGCAACTTATTCCCCCGATGTTTACCCGTGTGTACTCGTTGTTCCATTTGTTGATGGGAAGCAAAATGAACTTTTCAAAAATTGACCATGCATCAGGGATAGTGTTCATCAGGCTGTTGTCGATGATGTACCAAAGTTCGGCATCATTTTGCTGTTTTTGCTCGAGTACCGAAAAAATGGTGGCGCCGCTCTCGCCTACGGTATATTTTCCGAATTCAGTATAAATATCCGGCTCAGGCACGCCTTCTGAATTGCAAACATCTTTAATGTACTGGACTATTTCGCGAATCATGTACTCATATTCGTATTCAAATCCGAGGTGGTTCCTGATGGGAAATCCGCCGCCAAGGTTGACCGAAGTGAGGGTAGGGCATTCCTTTTTCAATTCTACATACAATTTTATCGACTTTTGAAATTCGCCCCAGTAATAAAGCGTGTCTTTAATTCCTGAATCCACAAAAAAGTGGAGCATTGTTAATTCCAGGTTTTCATTTCCTTTAATACTGTTTCTGTAAAAATCAATAATTTCTGAAGCCCTGATTCCCAGCCGCGAAGTATAATAAGCGCTTTGCGGTTCTTCATCGATGGCTTTTCGAATCCCGATCTTTACCTTCCGGCTGTTGGAGGCTGCTACAATCTTTTTTAATTCATTTTTATTATCGAGAACAATTATGGAATTATCAAATCCGGCATCCTGAAGTTTGATGATTCTCCGTATATAATCATCGGTTTTATAACCATTGTGTACCAGTTTAATATCGGTATCCAGTTTCTTTTCTTTATACAGATTTTGAATTAGATCGATATCGAACGATGAAGATGTTTCGAGGTTTACATTAAACTGCAGCGCCTTGCTGATTACATGATGGAAGTG
>DATFJO010000574.1:0-2127 GCA_035269145.1 Tangfeifania sp.
GGAATTACGCGGCCGCCACACATTGCATAACCAATGGCTGTTCCCACAATGGCACCTTCCGAAATCGGCGAATTAAACAACCGGTGATACGGCAGCGCTTCGGTCAGGCCGCGGTAAACGGCAAATGCACCGCCCCAGTCACGGTTCTCTTCGCCATAAGCAATCAACGTTGGGTCTTTGTAAAACCGGTCGATGATGGCCTCGAAAAGTCCATCGCGCAGTGCGTAAGTTTTTATTTTTGAATGCGGCTTGCCGTTTTCATCAAACATGAATCGTTCTTTATTGGCAAGCTGTTTCACCCTCGGGTTTTCCTCCATCGGATGGTTTACTTCCGGTTCGCGGTCTTCCATCCGGTCCACGCTTTCGTCGCTGAACATCATTTCACCAATCAGGTTCGGATACTTTTTCATATCCATGTGTGGCGAAACTTCATCGTCGATAGCGAGTTTCATCGCCTCAGATATTATTCCGGTTGTGTCGGTTTTTATTTTTTCCAGTTCATCTTTGGTAGCAATCCCCGCTCTCACAAGTTCAGCCCCAAACCAAACAATGGAATCCTGCTGCTCCCATGCTTCAATTTCTTCTTTGGTTCTGTAGGATGATGCATCGGAGGGAGAGTGGCCGCTGATGCGATATGTTAAAACATCCAGTAGCACGGGACCACGTTTTTCTTCCAGTATTTTCTTTTTTCTTTTGTAAGCATCGATAACTGCCAGCGGATTGTATCCATCCACACGTTCCGCATGCATTTGATCGTCATTCAATCCGGCTCCCACGCGTGCTGCAATGTTGTAACCCATTGTCTCGCCGCAGGTTTGGCCGCCCATTCCGTACTGGTTGTTTACAATGTTGATGATGAGTGGCAGTCCGCCTTTCATGTCGTCGTCCCACAAAGTTTTAAACTGGTCCATTGTGGCAAACGAAAGTCCTTCCCACACCGGGCCGCACGCCATTGAAGCATCGCCAATGTTGGCTACCACAATTCCTTTTTTGCGATTCACTTTTTTGTAAAGCGCTGCACCCACAGAAATGTCTCCCGAGCCGCCTACAATGGCGTTGTTCGGATACACTCCAAACGGCGTAAAAAATGCATGCATCGAGCCGCCGAGTCCTTTGTTGAAACCAGTTTCGCGGGCAAAAATTTCTGCCAGTGTACCGTAAACGAGGAATTTAACTGCCAGCTCTTTTGTCGATCCGGTATGGCCTGCTTTTACAGGAGCCAGCGTTTTCCCGTCGAAATGAGTTTCCATAATTTCTTCCAGTGTCTCGTCATCCAGTTTGGCGATGGCCGACAATCCTTTGGCCAGGATTTCACCATGGCTCCGGTGCGAACCGAAAATGAAATCATTTACATCGAGCGTGTAGGCCATCCCAACGGCAGCCGCTTCCTGTCCGATGGAAAGGTGTGCAGGCCCCGGATGGTTGTAGGGAATTCCATTATATTCTCCACGCGTTTTGATGAGGTTGAGCATGGTTTCAAACTCACGGATGACAACCATGTCGTGGAAAATTTTGATAAAATCATCTTTCGAGAAATTATCTTTTTCCTCTTCAATCGTTTTGTTGTACTGGTTTACCGGAATCGGCTTGAATTCTATTTGTCCCGGCTTCCGGACTTCAGCCGGATTTATAAATTGATTCTTTGGCATTGTTATTCTTTTTATTGTTTCAGGTTCCGGGGTTCATGTTTCACGTTTACCTGCAACTTGAAACCTGCAACCTGTAACTGTTATCGTTAAACTGATAAATTTTCTATTTGATTTTTTACTTCGGCTAAAAACAACGTGGCCTCGCCGCCGTCGAGCGCCTGGTGATCGTAGGTCAGCGACAGGCCAATCATCGGTACAAAACCGTAAACACCGTCTTCCAGTTCCTTTGGTCGCGGAGTGATTGCACACACGCCCAAAATGGCTGTTTGCGGAAGATTAATAACCGGTGTAAACATTTCCACGCCGTAGTTTCCAAGATTTGAAACCGTGAAACCGGCTTCTTCCGGACTCAGCAAGTCAGGATTGATGCTGCCGCTGCGGGCTTGTGCAGCCAGTTGCTGCAACTGATAGGAGAGACCGGTAACCGACAGGTCATCGGCATTTTTCAGGGCAGGTACCATAAGTCCGCGATCCGTGT
>DATFJO010000575.1:0-2134 GCA_035269145.1 Tangfeifania sp.
TTGAATAATAATAGCCGTAGGTGACAACCTACGGCTATTAAAATCCGTTTCCATCAGAAGAAAATTCTTTTGACTTTTTACACTCCCAACTTCTGTATTTTTAGAATAGTTTATTCTCATAGTCGAATTACGTTGGTGTAAGTAATTTATTATCAGCAATTTGTTGTTGTTTTGAATAAATCTAAATAAATTCTGAAAGCCAAATCCATCCATTTTATGAAATGCCCCCTTTTTCAAAACAGTTATATTTGGCCGGTTTTATCAAATTTCAACTAAAAATGACTGTAAAAGTAACGCGTACTTTTGACATCCTTGAAAGATCTATTCACGAATTTCCACGGGAAGATGCCCTGGGTGGCAAAAAAGAGGGAGAATGGTACACTTATTCCACCGAAGAATATTATAAAAAATCGCACCAGTTTGCTCTTGGGTTGCTGGCGATGGGATTTAAAAAAGGCGACAAAATTGCCACGGTTACTGCCAACCGGCCCGAGTGGAACTTTGCCGACATGGGAATGGCCATGGTTGGGGTTATCCATGTACCCATGTACCCCAATATTGGTGAAGAGGAGTACAAATACATTCTCGAGCATTCGGAATCAAAAATGTTGATTGTGGGTGATAAAAAACTCTATGAGAACTTAAATCCAATTGTAAAAAGCATATCGGGGATTGAGGGAATTTACAGTTTTGAAGAACTTGAAAATGTAAAAAACTTCTCTGAAATCCTTGATTTGGGAATTTCAAAGAGAAATGAATTTGAAGCTGGTTTGAACAAACTCAAAAAGTCGATTCAGCCTGAGGACTTTGCAACCCTGATTTATACTTCGGGTACAACAGGAGTTCCGAAAGGAGTAATGCTATCGCAAAAAAACCTGGTTTCCAATTTTGTGGCGCATTCAAAAATGCATCACCTCGGAAAGGATCACCGGGTGATAAGCTTTCTTCCGCTTTGCCATGTATATGAGCGCAGTGTGAATTACCACTTTCAGTATAAAGGAATGGGCGTGTATTACGTAGGAAATCTGGCCCAGATTGTGACAGCCATTAAAGAAGTGAAACCACACATGTTTAATTCGGTTCCGCGTTTGCTTGAAAAAGTGTACGACGGTTTTGTAGCCAAAGGAAAAGAACTGACAGGCATTAAAAAATCGCTCTATTTCTGGGCGCTCCGGCTTACCCGGCATTTCGAGTACAATAAAAAATACGGTCCTTTTCTGAAACTGAAAATAAAAATTGCCGATAAACTGATCTATTCGAAATGGCGTGAAGCTTTGGGTGGAAATATCGTTTACGTTGTTTCAGGTGGCGCTGCCCTTCAGCCCCGGATTGCCCGCGTGCTTGGAATGGCCGGAATGTATAACCTCGAAGGTTACGGACTTACCGAAACCTCGCCGGTAATTGCAGTAAACAATCCGGCAACAGGTGAAATGAAAATAGGGACGGTAGGTCCGGTACTCGAAGGTTTTAAAGTGAAAATTGCCGGCGACGGCGAAATTTTGTGCAAAGGTCCCGGCGTGATGATGGGATATTACAAATCGCCCGAACTAACCGCAGAAGTTATTGATGAAAACGGATGGTTCCACACTGGCGATATCGGTGTTTGGGAGGACGAAAAATACCTGAGAATTACCGACCGTAAAAAAGAGATCTTCAAGCTTTCGGGTGGAAAATACATTGCACCGCAAATGATTGAAAACAAACTAAAAACCTCAAACCTGGTTGAGCAGGTGATGGTTATCGGGGAAAACGAAAAATTTGCCAGTGCGCTGATATCTCCCAATTTTCCGTTGCTGCACGACTGGTGCGCTGAAAACAAAATTCATTATGAGAATAACAAGGAATTGATTCAAATACCGGAAGTTATTGACGAAATACGAAAAGAGGTAAATGCCATTAATAAAACACTGGGAAGCCACGAGCAAATCAGCCGGATTCGGTTGGTTTGTGAAGAGTGGACACCTGCCGGCGGAGAGTTGTCGCCAACACTGAAACTCAGGCGTAATGCCGTGGCAGTAAAATATCAGCATCTTATAAGCGAAATTTATCAAAATGGGAGCAGATAATCAATAAAATCTTTTATCCTTCGGTAAGAGGGTGCTGAATTTTAGAACCACGGCCGGTTCCAGGGAAT
>DATFJO010000576.1:0-2836 GCA_035269145.1 Tangfeifania sp.
ATGAAACTGACCGTTGTGCTGCTGATGGGGAACACTGATGATGCCCGTGAAGAAGCGCTGAACTGTATGGATTTGGGTGGCAAAAAAGGATTCATTCTGGCGCCCGGGTGCGACCTCCCAATGGAAACACCGCCCGAAAATATCAAGGCGGTTACCGAACTGGTTCACGATCCGTACAAACAGGATGTAGTCCGAACTCTCGAGAAAAAGCAAAATACCCTGGAAGTGCTCAATATGAAGGATTACGGGCAGGCAGATAAAGTAATTGTTGATATTATCACCCTCGATTCTGAATCGTGCGCACCCTGCCAGTATATGGTGGAAGCGGTGAAGCGAATTGCACCTCAATTTGAAGGAGTGGTGGAATGGCGTGAACATGCCATTAAAAAAATGGACGCTGTTACATTTATGTCATCGCTGATGGTAAAAAATATTCCCACTATTTGTATCGACGGCAAAATTGCATTTGTTTCTAAAATTCCTCCCAAAGGGGAGTTGATGGCTGCCATCCAGAAACGCATTAATGAAAAACTGAAGCTTAAAATTCAATCGAAACGAAGTGAAATACTGATTCTTTCTTCTGAAAAAGAAGAATGCAGTGAATTAACCGAAAAAATAAAACGGGCAACAACGGAACTGGGTAAAGAGTTGGAAGTGAAAGTAATATCCGGCAAAGCCCAAATGGCTGAATTTGGGGTAACAGAAGTACCGGCAATCGTTGCTGTGAAATACAAATTGAAATCGGAAGGTTCGGTTCCTTCACTTGATGTGATAAAAGAATGGATAAAAGAGTTGTGAGTTTTTTGTAATTTAGCGGAAACTGTTTGTGACAATGACAAAAGCTCAACAAATATCTGAAGAGTTAAAGCAAATATTATCTGAAAAATTGGGGAGTAATCTGAAAGAAGTAATTCTATTTGGTTCTCAGGCGTATGGTCATGCAACCGATGATTCAGATTATGATTTTCTTATAATTTTGGAAAACGTACCAGATTGGAGATTAAAAAGGGAAATTTCAGAAATGTGCTATCAACTTGACTTGAAATACGAAACTTTTATTGATGCACATATTTTAGGAAAAGATGAGTTAAATTCTTTGCGTGGAAAACAACCGATTTTTCAAACTGCATTAAAAAAGGGAATTTACGCATGACTATAGAAGAAAGCGAGAAGGTTGAACTTATCGAATACCGAATAAATCAGGCTTTTAATACCGCTGAAGATGCTGAATTATTATTCTCAATGAATAGAATTCCATCTGCTGTTAATCGAATTTATTATTCAGTATTTTATTGTCTTCTTGCATTCGGATTAAAACATGATTTCAAAACATCAAAACACTTGCAGTTAATAGGTTGGTTTAATAAAACTTTCATTGCAACAGGAAAGATTAATAATGATTATGGCAGAATTGTCAGAGATTGCTATGAATACAGAAAATCAGCAGACTATGATGCTTTTGTAAATATTGAGTATTCTGATGTTGAACTTCTTATGAATGAAATGAAATCATTTATAAGAATGACAAAGAAATACCTCTCGAAATAATCAAATAGCCATAAATTAAAACTTTTTTTATAAATATTTTATGGGAATAATTCTGGATCAAATTAAAAAAGGAAAAGTGTTGGTTTCCGACGGAGCGTGGGGAACTTTTCTTCAGCAGAAAGGATTGAAAACCGGGGAATGCCCGGAGGAGTGGAACATTACTCATCCCGATGAAGTTTTTGATATCGCCAAAAGTTATATCGATGCCGGCTCCGATATGATTGAAACTAACAGTTTTGGTGGTTCGCGTTTTAAACTTGAAAAATACAAACTTGCTGAAAAAGCTTTTGAACTGAACAAAGCCGCAGCCGAAATCAGTAAAAAAGCCGCAGGCGATAAGTTTGTGTTGGGCTCAATCGGGCCTACCGGGAAAATATTAATGATGGAAGAAGTTACAGAAGATGAACTTTACGATGCATTTAAGGAGCAGTCTTTAGGCCTGGAGGCCGGAGGAGCCGATGCCATTGTGATTGAAACCATGACTGACCTCGATGAAGCCCGGATTGCCGTAAAAGCTGCCAAAGAAAACACCAGGCTGGAAGTGTTCTGTACCATGACTTTTGAGAAAACTGTTACCGGCGAATTTCGCTCGATGATGGGAGTTTCGCCCACCGAAATGGTGGAAACAATAGTTAATGCCGGCGCCGACCTGATTGGTGCCAACTGCGGCAACGGAATTGCCGGAATGGTTGGAATTGTAGAGGAAATAAGAAAGGCCGATGCTAAAATCCCCATACTCGTTCATGCCAATGCCGGAATGCCGGTTTACGAAGACGGACAAACCATTTTCCCGGAAACCCCGGAAGAAATGGCCGGTTTAATTCCAAAAATTATTAATGCAGGTGCTAATGTGGTAGGCGGGTGTTGCGGCACCACACCGGAGCATATTTCAAAGGTTTGTAAAACGGTGGGGAAAATGTAACTGTCATTCCTGCGAAAGCAGGAGTCCCATAAATTGAAACAGATTCCCGCTTTTGTGGGAATGACAAAGAATGCAAAAGATTCCATTTCATATTATTTCCGGTTTTCTGGGAAGTGGCAAAACCACCTTTCTCAATAAAATAATTGCTGACCATTCAGATAATTACAAACTCGGAATTATTCAAAATGAATTTGCCCCAGCCAATATCGATGGTGCTATTCTGAAAAATTCAGGGAAGAACTTTGATTTGCTCGAAATCAATAACGGCTCTGTATTTTGTGTATGCCTGCTTGGTGATTTTGTGCGTTCGCTTGATAAATTTATCGACGAATACCGGCCTGAAATTTTAATAATTGAGGCGTCGGG
>DATFJO010000577.1:0-4523 GCA_035269145.1 Tangfeifania sp.
CAATGCGAATTCCTGCGCGGTTTCGGGCTGATGCCCCATCGCAGGTAACTCCTTCAGGAAATTTAACCACGATGGTAAAGGAACCGGACGAAGCGCTGCCGGAAGGAAGACCGGTAAGTGAGTAAGTAACAGTTTGACCAGAAATATTCACTGTTGGTGTTACTCCATTAACAGCAGAAACAGGTGCCACTGAAACCACATCGAGACTGATAGGAACATCGTCCTGAATAAAAATATTAGTTGCACCAGCCGGTGCCGAAAACATAATGGTGTAACTGAAATTTACCCCACTTTGAATGGAGGTATTACTTACAATTTTTTTAAGCGAGTATCCGCCACTGCCGTTCCATTCGGCTTCATTGGGATTGTTGGTTTGGGCGTATACCCCGGTACTCCCAAATAATAGGATTAGTAAAGTAATTACACCATTAGACATTAAACTTAAAAGCTTTGAAGAATAATTGGCAGGTAGCGAATTGTGATTTTTTAATTCTTTTTCTCCATTCTCCTTTATTCTCTTACACTTTGATTTTGAGTCAAATAACGGATGAGAGCAGAAATTTTTCATAAAAGTTAATTTTGGATTATTAAAGCGTCGTTTATTATATTTCATTCAAATGTACTAAAAATATAATACAAAAAGGTATTTATTTATTGTAATTCTGTGATAAAAGCAGCGAAAAAATGACTATTCTGAAAGGATTTTCTTAAAATTGCAATCAAAATCAAAATCTAAATCAATAAATAATGAAAACATTTTTTTCTCTATTATTTGCAGCACTCTTTTTAACAACACTTAGCTGCACTTCTCAGGAAAATTCCAAATTTGAAGAACCTCTTAACATCCTGGTTTTTTCCAAAACAAACGGATTCCGTCATGCTTCCATTTCATCAGGGCTGAAAATGATGTATGATTTAAGCAGAGAACAAAACTGGGTTATTACTACCACTGAGGACCCTTCTCTTTTTAACGACAGCTTTTTGAAAAATTTTGATATGGCTGTATTTCTGAATCCTACCGGCGATGCAATTGACGATGCGGGACAAGATGCTTTTGAGAAGTTTATGAAATCAGGCAAAGGGTTTGTTGGAATTCATGCCGCTGCCGACCATGAATATGAATGGCCGTTTTACGGCAACCTGGTTGGTGCCTATTTCAGAACCCACCCGCCGGCACAGGAAGGAACAGTAATTTTTGAAAATCATGACCACCCGGCAATGGAACCGTTTGAAGGTATGGATTCCTACACAACCGTTGATGAGTGGTATACTTTTAAGGAGAATCCACGACCAAATGTAAATGTGCTGGCGTCGCTCGATGAGAGCAGCATTAAAAAAGCCAAAAACGATGACTGGAAAATGGGAGATCATCCACTCATTTGGTGGGAAGAAGAAAATGGAATTCGTTCGTTTTACACCGTCTTTGGGCATACACACGAAGCTTTTCAGGACGAATTAATTATAGAGCACATCAAAAATGCCATAAACTGGGCAGGTAAAAGAGTAGATTAGTTTTATCAATAAAAATTACAGGAAAGGCATCTGAGTAATTCGGGTGCCTTTTTTTGATCTTCAAAACAAAATCGGTTTTAACTGGTTATTGATCAAAATTCTGGTAAAATGAAAAAGAAAAACTGGCAGATTAAACTTGGAATTTTCCTTATGATTTTTTCAGGTGTCTTTTTTGGAGCAACATTTGTTATCCCGCTACTCGATTTGCCTGTCAGAACTAAAATAATCGCCTCTACAACCAGTATTGTTTTAATGGAAATCGTTTTTTGGTCGGGCGGACTATTGGTTGGAAAAGAACTATTTACACGCTATAAAAAACAGATGAATCCTAAAAACTGGTTCAAAAAGAAGGCTGTTAAAACCGAAAAATCATCTGTCGATAATTAAAAATGTTTTTTTGTTTCAGAACTTTTCCTTTCTTTTGAATCAGTAAAAGAATAAAATACCTTTATCTTTAATAGTCTATTACAAATGCAATTCAGACGTTTATATTTAATTGCTTTTTTGCTGAGTATTTTTGGTTGCAGTAACAATTCCCAAAAGGAAACGAATAATGAAGTCTATAAAAAGGAAGCAGATGTTTCGTGTGTGTGCGCTGTACCAAACAGGTTAAATACAACTTCATCAAAAGAACAACCGCCAGCAGCCTCTCAAAATATCGATTCACTAAAAAAAAATTATCCCAAACTTGAAAATATGGTTTTCATTCCGGGCGGAACTTTTAATATGGGAGCACGCGATGCCAATTTTGCCCGACCCGATGAATATCCGGTGCACCCGGTTAAAGTAAACAGCTTTTTTATGGACCGCCATCCGGTTACAAATGCACAGTTCAGGGAATTCACGGAAGCTACCGGCTATGTTACCACTGCTGAAAAAGATATCGACTGGGAGGAATTTAAAAAGCAGTTGCCACCAGGCACTGCAAAACCAGCCGACAGTCTGCTCGAAGCATCCTCTCTTGTTTTTACGCCAACTGAAAACCGGGTAAATCTGAACGATGTTTCCAACTGGTGGACCTGGGTTAGAAAGGCGAATTGGCGGCAACCGCAAGGATCGGGCAGTAATATTGAAGGAAAAGACAATTTCCCGGTTGTTCATGTAAGTTGGGAAGATGCAGTGGCTTATGCAAAGTGGGCCGGCAAACGTTTACCCACCGAAGCCGAATGGGAATATGCTGCAAGGGGGGGAAACAACGATTATATTTATGCCTGGGGATTTGAACGTGTAAACCGGGGAACACCAAAAGCGAACAGCTGGGACGGAGAGTTTCCATTTTACAATTCGCAGCAGGATGGATTTGAATTTTTGGCTCCCGTCGCGCAATATGCGCCAAATGATTATGGGTTGTACGATATGGCCGGAAATGTTTGGGAATGGTGTGCCGATTTGTACCATCATGACTACTATCAAACATTCGATTTGAACATACCAGCCGACAATCCTCAGGGGCCCTCAACCAGTTACGATCCGATGGAACCAAATGTCAGGAAAAGAGTTATGAGGGGTGGCTCATTTTTATGCAATGATTCGTATTGTTCGGGCTACCGGGCAGCAGCACGAATGAAAAGCACCGAAGATACCGGCATGTCACACATCGGATTCAGGTGTGTAGCTTCAGTAAAATAAAAAACGCCTCCGAAGTTCCGAAAGCGTTTTTGTATTTTTTTCTAATCAGGCTTTTAAAAAATCTTATACCCCACTGATATCATAAATGTTTTATTATTTCCGTCGAGATCAGATGAAGGTTGCTGATAAATATCACTGGCGGTGTTTTCCATTCTCAAATCGAGTGTAAATCCATATAAGTCGGCACCTATACCATACTGGAAAGCAATATAACTATCTTTATAATACTGTGGCTCGAAGATTTCTTCATTGTCAATTTCACTTGAAGTAAAAAATCCGAAAACCGGGCCAGCCATTATGCGAAAATTAGCACGATCTCCATCAATGATTTTTATTCCTAAAAGCAGAGGTACGTCAACAGTACTATAATCGAATCGTGTTGCAACATCAAGCGCACTACCGTCCATTTCACCGCCTTTTGCACTAAAATATGCTTCGGGCTGAACAAATATTCGATTAAAACCAAGACGGCCGAAAGCACCAACGTGGTATTTCACAATTGATTCTGAATTATATCCATCTCTGTCGAACGTTACTTTCGAAGTGTTCAAACCTGCTTTCAATCCCAGGTCAAAGGTAGCCTGAGCAAATATTGCAGTTGAGAATGCGAATAAAAAAAGTGAGATAAATAGTTTCTTTTTCATGGCAATCTATTTTTTAAAATTAAACGATAACTGTTGCTATTAAGTATAAACTATGCTATTTTTTTAAAGTTCAATTTATTTTAAAGCTCCGGATTTTAATTCAATACCTGTTTTTTGTTTCATATTGTTTGCTGAACAAAAGCCAAATCATTTCAGGATTTAGTATATTGGCACTTCAAATTACAAATTTCATGTCAAAGAATTCTTTTTTTCTGGTCAAATTAACAATTTTGCTGCTCATTACAGGATGCAGTACACCAAAATATGTGTTTGACAAACAGAGCCATGAAAGGCAAAAAGAGCTCAGAAAGCATCGGTCGGGAAATGTTTTTACAGACATAGGACTCACCCTGACAAGTATTTTTGTGCTGGCAGCCGCCGATTACGACTTGGGACTTTATCCGCAGGGACAGGAATTCAGAAAAATGAAAGTTATCAACCCTTCAAAAGATACACTTTATGTAAATATGCTCACCGATGTATACTGGGATGAAAACAATTATTGCGATTTTCTGGATATTCGCATTCCGCCCAAAGAAAAATGTAAAATTCTCGTTCCGGTCGATGCTGTTTACAACATTTATTTCAGCGGAACTCCCCAACCTAATGATGACGAATTAATACAACTCAATACCAATGACTTGAAAAAGATTGCCCTCTACCCGGGATTAACTGAAAATGAAAAAATCACGAACCTAATAAAATAGAAATGGAAAGAAGATCATTCTTAAAAAAATC
>DATFJO010000578.1:0-3297 GCA_035269145.1 Tangfeifania sp.
GCAACAGGTGTTTTTCGAGGTGTAAAATTCGGGAACTACACTACATTGGTTTTTGCAAATAGTTGGTATATAGCTCACTATGGTGTAGGTTCAAGTCCTACCTGGGGAGCCGGTTAGATAACCAAAATCAACGAAAATGCTTGAAATCAATGAATTTCAGGCATTTTTTGTTTTAGGCCATCCCTGAAATTCACGGTATTTCCCCATCTGCGGGTGTCGAGTCCGGGAGTGTTTTGCAATATTCAAAATGATACACGCGTGATTTCTTAAAATGCTGAGAATTTACTCCTGGCTAAAACTCACAACACACTCAGTTTTTTTATTTATGTATCAAAAAAGGCATACGATTTAGCAGAAAGCACAAGATAGTTCGGCTAAAACCTGTTTGCGGAAATTTGAAGTATACACCTTAGTGTGTGCAATGTCAGGTCAATTAACTCAAAGTTTACAAATCCCGGGTCAATTGCTAAAAGTGTTTAAGCAATGGTAACATTTATCAGTTTTCTGTTCCAAATTTATTCAATGCCAATAATTTTATGTTACTTTGAATCAGTTTAGTGCTTCGCTAATTATTAAAAAAGAAGCCGTTAATTAATAATGTGTTGATTGACGTTTTACGAGTTGAAAGTCTAACATTAAAAAAAAACAAAATGAGAACATTTAAAGCCTTTAAATTAATTTTATTGGTCATAGCAATTGGGATACTGGCAAGTGGCTTTTATTCCTGCAGCAACAAAAGTCAGAAGAAGAGTAACGAGAGCCCTGAACTCTCCGGCGAACTGATTGAAGAAGAAGTTGAAGAATACGTTTACCCGCTGCCCTCAACTTTTGAGGTGACCAACATGCTCAACGACATCGAAGCAAGTTACATTTTTGATATTGCCAACGATCCGGAAAATGCCGGGAGTTATTTCACGGAAAAAAGCAGGGCCGTTAACCTCGGTATTTACATTGCTGACCTTGCCTATGCAACTACCTACAATCAAACATCTGAGATACAAGACTATTTCAGGGCGATTGAAAGACTAACCCGCGAACTGGATTTATCTGCAGCTTTCTCCGATGATTTGCCGGAGCAAATTTCAGAGAATATCAACGACAAGGAGGAGTTAACAGAAATCGTTACAAACGTGTTTCAGAATGCGTATTCATATATGAATGAACAGGGGAGAACAGAGCTTTCTTATCTGGTACTGGCAGGAACCGTTTATGAGGGATTGTACCTCACCACTCATATTTCTGAAACCACATTTCAAAACCCACGCCTGATTGAAACCATTCTTTTTCAAAAACAACATATCAGTGAATTGGGCGAAATGATGGAAAAGTACAAAGACTCAGAATTACTAAGCGAAACCTGGCAGAATATTTCAGCGATAAATGATATTTATGCCCTTGAAGAAGGAACGACGTCGATGACCAGAGAGCAGATTGAAAAACTGACGGAAACCATTACTCAAATAAGGAACAGGCACATCAAGTAATGTTTACATCCGATATAAACTAACGGGTTTTTCGTTACCGAAAGGGCGTTAAAAGCCCGTTTTTCAATTCCTGGTATATGTACGAAGAAATTATTGAAAGTCTTTTAAAGTTTTTTGCCATTGTAACCGATTACGATGACAACAAAACTTCTGAGCATGCCTCCCATAATGTGAATTCGTATCTGGAAGAAAATTTCAGCCGTGAGCAGGTTGAAAAGTACATGGCTTTGTACTATAACTTTGTTCACTATTATCACATCGAGAATAAAGAGCTGCTTTATAAAGAGGAAGGCAACGGCGAGAAATTTATCAATAAAAAGTACATAAAGAAAATTTGCAAGGGAATTGTCGACCAATATGATTTGGGAACCCGGTTTATGATTGTCGTTCAACTTTTAAATTTCATTTATAAAGATGGAACCACCAGCGCCCATGACAAAGAGATAGTCGACATCGTTGCAAAAGGGGTAAAAATAAAATCGCGGGAGTATAAAGACCTTTCCCGGTTTTTTCTTGAATCCATTCAAGCTGTAAAAGAAAAAAGTAACCTGTTTGTAGTGAATGGAAATGAAGAGTATCCTGATAAACAAATCAAACACCTTTACCGTGAAAACCAAAAAGTTGAAGTTGAAATTATTCGTGTAAGCAGCATAAATACACTGTTTTTCAAATATTGGGGCCCCAGGAATATGTACCTAAACGGCCACCGTCTGGTTCAGAACAGGCTGTATGTGTTCCCACCCGGAGGAATATTGAGAACCTCCAGGATTATTCCGATTTACTACAGCAGCATTATGACGAGGTTTATCCAGGAAACGGGGAAACCCAAAATCGTATTAAATGCTGAGAACATAGAATACCGCTTCAGCCGGAAAAATTACGGATTGCATCCTTTGAGTTTCCAGGAACGTTCGGGCGATTTGGTTGGCATTCTTGGAGGAAGCGGAGTAGGAAAAACAACGCTGCTCAATGTTCTCAACGGGAAATTAAAACCCCACAAAGGACGAATCGTTATCAATGGATACGACATTCACAATCCCGAAAACAAAGAAATTCTCAACGGTATTATTGGATATGTTCCCCAGGTAGATTTGCTGCTTGAAGAACTTACTGTTTATGATAACCTGAAATACAATGCGCGTTTCTGCTTCGGGAACATGGATGAAGAAGCCATTGAAGAGAAAATTGAACAAACGCTGCACGATTTCGACCTGAATGAAGCAAGGGACCTGGTAGTTGGCAATCCGTTAAAAAAAATACTGAGCGGAGGCCAGCGAAAACGTTTGAACATTGCGCTTGAACTGATGCGCGAACCATCCGTTTTATTCGTGGATGAACCAACTTCCGGCCTGTCATCGGCTGATTCGGAAAAAGTAATGTACCTTTTAAAACGACAATGCCTGAAGGGGAAACTTGTTTTTGCCAACATTCATCAGCCATCCAGCGATATTTACAAGCTTTTCGACCGGATGATTGTGATGGACAAAGGAGGGCGGGTTGTGTTTTTTGGCAATCCGATGGAAGCCGTCACTTATTTTAAAAATGAGGCAAATTACATTAACCCGGATGAAAGCGAATGCCTTGCCTGCGGTAATGTGCAAACGGAACAACCACTGCGGATTATCCAGACGCGGATGGTCGATCCGTTTGGCAAAAACATCCGCCGCCGGAAAATTACACCCGAAGACTGGTACCAAAGGTATAAAGAAAAGGTTGAGCCCCGTGTAGTGGATTTTATGAAACTCAACCCCAATAACCGGCAGGATTTGCCTGAGATTCAGTTTGAAATTCCGAAATGGGTTAAACAACTTAA
>DATFJO010000579.1:0-7286 GCA_035269145.1 Tangfeifania sp.
GCCACGGGCACCAGGGCAGCAGCATGTCGTTGCTGTAAGGCAGCCCGTAAAAACGGTCGAATCCGCGGTTGGTCGGCAAAAACTTTTCGCCATGGCCGAGGTGCCATTTTCCGATGGCCATGGTGGCGTAACCTTCCTCTTTCAAAATATTGGCAATGGTAATTTCCGAAACCGGCAACCCTTTTTCAAGGTCGGGTGGCCCGCAGTTGGTGGGGATGTTGCGGATGGGATACCGGCCGGTAAGCAACGCCGCACGTGAGGGAGTGCACACCGATGCTGCCGCATAAAACGAAGTGAAACGAACACCTTCGTCGGCCATGTTGTCGAGGTGCGGTGTTTGAATAACCGGATGGCCGTAGCAACTCAAATCGCCGTACCCCATGTCGTCGGCAAAAATCAGTACTACATTGGGTTTTTTAGTTAATTGCTGATTGCCTGATGCAACAGCCTGACCTGCAAACAGGATTGATAAAAAAACAGTAGTCAGTAAAATTACTTTTAGATTCATGCTGATTTAAAATTTGTTTGTTCAAAAATAGCCAAAATACCGGAAACTAAAATGCACTGTTTGTTGTACCGGGTTTTCAGCCCTTCCTGCCAATTATCAACACAATTCACACAAGGCGGCCCACCTGTACTTTTACGCATCATCTTTTGGGGTCTGAAAAAAATAAAGAAAATTCAGAAATGACCTTTCCGGTCTCTTTTGTCGGCAACCTCTTCCGCAGTTAAGAACTCCTATTGAGAATCCCTTCAAAACTTTGAAAATCAAAAACTGTATTCCAAAACAACATACCCGTTCAAAGGAAGACGCTTCCTGATAAAGCCCTCTTCGTCCTCTTCTCCGGCATTTCAGTAAAAAAGGAATAAAAAAACCGGGGAACTTCCCCGGTTTCTAAAATTGCGCTTTTATTCAAACTATGACCTATGTAATTTCTATTTAAAAACGTTTCAAAAAGTACGGATTAACTTTCCGGTTCAATCACCATCAGCACATCGCCTTTTGAAACCGAGTCGCTGGCTTCAAATTTGATTTCCTTCACCACGCCATCCACTGTGGAATCGATGTTATTCATCATTTTCATGGCCTCGATTACCACAACTGTTTCGCCGGCATTTACTTTGTCGCCAATTGCTTTTTTATACTCAACAACCATTCCCGGAAGCGGAGCCGTTAAGCTGCCTGTTTTTTCCACTTCTTTGATTCCTGCCTTCTTTTTGCGACGGATTTGCGGAACTCCGGGCTCTGCTGCATTCGGATCGTTAATCTCAACCGTGAAGGTTTCACCATCGACTGTAACTTCCATTTCGCGACCGCTGCCGGTTGATTTTTTGGAAGTCAGTTCACCAGCCAGTGCCTTTCGAACTATCTCGGCCTCTTTTTCTACCTGTTCCATTGTTTTGGGCTTCATCTCTTCCGGAACTTCCTCCAGACCATATTTCCATTTCAGAAAACGCTTACCGGTAACAGGGTACAGGGCGCAAAGCACCAGGTCGTCGTCATCTTTGGCCAAATCGCCAAATTTTTCCTTTACCTCGTCCATTTCAGGCTCGAGAATCGACCCCGGGCGAACACTAATCGGCTCTTCGCCACGCGGATAACCCTTAAGGGCTTTCTTCTGCACTTCAGGATTAATTGGCAGGGTAGTTTTTCCGTACAACCCATAACAAAGGTCTTTCACCTCTTTGGTAATTTTGGCATATTCGCCTTCATACGAATCGAAAAGCACATTGTTCACCGTTTGCACGCCCACAATTTGCGAGGTGGGTGTTACCAGCGGAATGTTACCCAGGTCTTTACGAACTTTTGGCAATAAGCGGAATACTTCATCCAGTTTATCCAGCGCATCCATGGCTTTCATCTGGTTAACCAGGTTCGAAAGCATTCCTCCCGGAGTTTGATGCAGCAACACGTTGATATCGGTAATGGCGTATTTCGGACTGTTGTCGAGGTGCCTGTATTTCGGAATGTATTTTTCCATTTCCGCAGCAATGTCGTTCACTTTGTTGATGTCCAATCCTGTGTCGCGGTTGGTTCCCAGCAGCGACATGATAATTGGCTCAACTGCCGCGTGAGAAGTGCGGTAAGCATAAGGCCCTATGCAGGTGTCCACCATATCAACACCAGCTTCAATGGCTTTAAAAATGGAAAGATCGCCCATGCCCGAAGTAAAGTGGGTATGCAGGTTTACAGGAATATCGGTGATTTGTTTAATCTCACGAATCATATTGTAGATGTCGTAGGGAGCAATCAAACCAGCCATATCTTTGATACAGATGGAATCCACTCCAAACCCAATCAGTTCCTTCACCTTGTTAATGTAATATTCCATGTTGTAAACACCGCCGCCCAGGCGTGGCTGGTCGAGTGTGTAGCATACCACTCCCTGAAAATGTCTCTTGTTGTCTTTGATAACTTTTGCCGCAGTTTCAAAGTTGCGGTAATCGTTTAATGCGTCGAAACAGCGAAAAACATCCATTCCGTTATCGATGGCACGCTGAACAAATGCCTGTACCACATCATCGGCATAGTTGCGGTAACCTACCACATTTTGCCCGCGCAACAGCATCATAAAAGGTGTTTTGGGCATGTGTTTTTTCAGGGTGCGGAGGCGCTCCCAGGGGTCTTCTGCCAAATAACGGTGCATGGCATCAAAAGTAGCCCCGCCCCATGTTTCTACAAAGTTAAATCCTACATTGTCCATCATTTCCGCCACCGGTATCATGTCTTCGGTACGCCCGCGTGTGGCAAATAACGACTGGTGACCATCGCGTAAACTTAAGTCATTTATTTTTATCGGATTTTCGGCTTTTGGCCGGTCCGCCTCAAAATTTATCGGAGCCATTTCCAGCGCTCCCTGCTTATCGTATTTCATACTATTAAATTGTTTGTTTTTAAGGTATAGTATGTAACTCGCATAAATTTAATCATCTCTTGGATGTAAATATTTTACATGCTCGTTTCATACTAATCTTTTCTTTTTTAAACAGTGATTAATTCGGTTCTGTTTATTAACAATTATGCCCTGCGCAAAACGCGACCTCTGAGCTGAATAACCTGCCGCTTGTTCATGTTAATTTCGATACCTGTGCGCGACCATCGGCTCAAGCGAGGTGTATTATCAACTGATTTTGCTGCCTGGGCTTTTTCCTGCTCTATGTAATAAGCTGCAGCTATCATGGCTGCTTTTCTCTTTTTTTCGTAAGTAGTCATAACAGTATATTTTAAAATTATAATGGAATATTGCCGTGTTTTTTTGCCGGAAGAACTTCAGTTTTTGTACTCATGGCTTCCAGTGCATCGATTAGTCGCATGCGGGTTTCGGACGGAATAATAACCGCATCGATATATCCGCGCTGTGCCGCGAGATACGGAACATTGAATGCTTCCTCGTATTCGTCGATTTTTTCCTGGGTTTTTGCTTTTTTATCTTCCGCCTCACTAATTTGCTTGCGGTAAGCCGAGATTACTTCAACTGCGCCTTTGGCTCCCATAACTGCAATTTCGGCAGTTGGCCAGGCAAATACCATGTCGGCGCCCAACTGTTTCGAGCACATTGCAAGGTAAGCTCCGCCGTAATCTTTTCGTGTAACTACTGTGAATTTTGGAACCGTAGCTTCGGCATAACTCCAGAGCAGTTTTGCACCGTGCCTGATAATTCCGCCGAGTTCCTGCTGAACGCCGGGCAAATAACCTGGAACATCCACAAACGTGACCAAAGGAATATTAAAAGCATCGCAGGTACGCACAAAACGGCTGATTTTGTCTGAAGCATCAATGTCGAGGCATCCGGCCTGAATTAATGGCTGGTTGCCGATAATGCCCACGGAATGATTATTCAAACGCCCAAAACCTACAATTGCATTCCCGGCATAGTGTTCATGCACTTCGTAAAAACTATCGTGGTCGAGTACCGATTCAATGATATTCTTCATGTCGTAAGGAGTTTTGGCATCATCGGGAATAATGGTGTCCAGTTCCTCACATACACGTGTGGGGTCGTCGCCCATCGGAACAACCGGTGCATGTTCCAGGTTGTTTGCCGGAAGATAGCCTAAAAGCTCGATAATTCCTTCGATGGTTTCCTCATCGCTTTCGCATGCAAAGTGAGCATTTCCGCTTTTTGCATTGTGCGCCATTGCTCCGCCCAGTGCTTCGAAAGTGGTTTCTTCGCCGGTAACCGTTTTAATCACATACGGACTGGTGATAAACATATGGCTCTGTTTCTTTACCATGAAAACAAAGTCGGTCATTGCAGGTGAATAAACCGCTCCGCCGGCACAAGGGCCCATAATGGCTGAAATCTGCGGAATAACTCCCGATGCCCTCGAGTTGCGCATGAATACTTCTCCGTAACCTTTTAATGCATCCACACCTTCTTCAACCCGTGCGCCTCCCGAATCGTTCAATCCCACAACCGGGGCTCCAGCTTTTACGGCAAGGTCCATTACCTTACAAATTTTTGCAGCGTGCATCTCACCCAGCGATCCTCCCATAGAAGTAAAATCCTGAGAGAATGCAAATACCGTGCGCCCGTGTACTTTTCCGTGCCCCACAATCACACCATCAGCATTGATATTGACTTTTTCCATTCCGAAATTTACCGAACGGTGCTTTACCAGCATGTCAATTTCGCGGAAAGTGCCGTTGTCGAAAAGTAAATCAAGACGTTCGCGGGCAGTTAATTTTCCTTTCTGGTGTTGTTTCTCCACCCTGGCCTCACCTCCCATCGCCAATGCCTCTTCTCTTTTCTTCTTTAATTGCTCAATTTTTTCTGATACTTTCATGAAATCATCCTGTTTTTATAGATATTTTCAAATATTTATTAAACACTGTCCACCCAACCTTAATAAAGAAATTTTTCTTTATTTGTTTTACTTGTTTCTCAATCATTTATTAATTAAGCCATGAGTTTAAATTAGTTTTTCGCCATTATCGCAGAAGAAATTTTTGTGTGCTGCAAAAATATATGAAAACAATGTGCATCCTTTTCACTAAAGAGATTTACCGGTGAAAATTTCTTCGATCCGTTCTTCAGAAATGCTGTTCTTTTTAATTCTTTCATCACAAAAATCCTCTCCGTTATTTATCCTCAACTGTAATTAATAATTGTTTCAAATTTTCTGCAATAAAGAAAAAATTCTTTAAATAGAAAAATGCTTTAAACAACTTTAAGTAAAAAGGAGAAAAACAGCGCTGAAAAAATGCTTATTCTGACACAAAACAGTCTTTACATTCTCACTTACAAAATATTAGCAATTATTATTTAAATGTTAATAATGCATGATTCAGTAACGAACGATTAGAAAAAATCATTATTCCCCGGAACCTTTATTTTCATTGATTTTTAGCTGTATTCCTCTTGCAGTAGCACCAATTACAATTCCGGCGCTTACAATAATCAGATTTTTTATGATGTACTGACCTTCGAGTGTTGGTACGTAAGGAATCCGGATAAATGCTTCGGAAGGAAATAAAAATAGTGGAGTGAAGGTACCGAGTATTTGCAGGTAGAGCAAAATAAGTGTTTCGCGGAGAAAAATATTGAACAGCAAACCAAGCCCAATCAGTGTTTCCCAGGTGGCAAGACCATAAAGGATTACCTGCTCAGAAAGAATACCAAAAGTTAGTGTATCGATTGTCCGGACAGATAAATCCTCTGCCGGACTTAACCCCTCGAAGAATTTAAGGCCTCCGAACCAAACATAAATTAAGCCTATGCTGATGCGCAGGAATTTCAATCCGTATTTTGCCATCCATGCGGTTAGGTCCCTGTCGAATTTTGTATACCTGCTAATCTTCGTATTCATAACTGTTTTTTGTTAAATATAACGAATGGTATGGTGAAAGGTTTATGCTTCAACAAACAGTGTATTTCAGCAGAAAAAATTTATTCCGGCTGTACATAATTCTTAAAAACCTTTATACGAAACAGACCGGCCAGCAGATTATACAGTGCATATAACTCCAGCGAAAACGGCAAGTAACCCAGATAACCTGCAACCGGCATTTCAAAAATTTTGGGTTCATTGAGGTAAGGTAAATCATAAGTCCATTTGGGAAAAGAATAATAATTCCACATTTCCCAGAAAAAGCCACAAATCAGCACGCCAATCCAGAGGTTCCATACCGGCCGCCAGTTGCCTTTTTCTGTATAGTGAAGCAAGGTTTTGAATCCCAGCCAGTAATTAACCGGCTCGATTATAAAATAAACCGAAATCCAGACCAGCGGAAAAAACAGTTGCGGCCACACCAGCAATAAGCCCAGCATAATCCAGCCTGAAACAAAAAACAATTGCGGAAGGTTTCGGCCTGTTTTCCAGTTCGGTTTTTCAAAAACCTTAATCCTGAAAGTTGCGACAAGTTCAGCCGAAACAAATACTGCCGGCAGCACGGTGCTGAAATTCAGCGAAGCAAACAATGCATACTCAAAATCGGTAAAATGATTCCGGCCCAGGTAATTCCAGTTTTGCAACACCTCGTTAAACAGCTCGAAAAGCCACCAAAAGGGAATCGAAAATACGAACAGAAAAATAAATCCTGCTTTACTTCTGCTCACCGGCGAAGTTCCTTTTCGCATAAAAACCAGGCCATCAACCGCAAGGATGTACCCCAGCCAGAGTGGAAAAAATGCCAGGTGCGTTCGGAACCCTTCAAGGTACCAGTTCAGAAACCAGAATATTGCTGTTAGTAAAAGTCCCAGCCATCCGTGAAGCGGATATTTTTTTTGTCTGTTCATTGCAGCAGGTAAAATACAAAAAATTTGGAAGTTTTACTTTGATTGAAACCAATGTGTTTTTTAAATGGACTGTTTTTTTCAATACTTAAGTCCCGGCAAACGGAGTTCCAAAAATCCCGACTGCAATCTCTGCCCAAATTAGCAGAAACAATGCCAAAACAACTGCAGAAAAAATAATCCGGTATGTTTTATCTTTCACCTTGCGAATTATTAAACCTACCGCCATAGCAGCAATAAATAAAAGAAAAGCTGCAACAATAAAATCAAAAAGTGTCCAGTTAACTTCGCTTGTAAACTGCATGGCGATTAACGGCACAAGCAACGGAAACATAACAACAGACGGAATAATGACAAGTCTTTTATTTTTCATGTACATGAAGTTTTAATAAGCATTTTATTAAACGAAAATTCGACCAAGTAATTGTACGTAATATTTATTGATTATCATCAATGAGAATTTTGCACAGCCATATAATATTTAAAGTTGTAATTTTTGTTAAAAAATTAATTGCTGCATCTTTGCGAAACATTGTCTAAAAGTTGTCA
>DATFJO010000580.1:0-4339 GCA_035269145.1 Tangfeifania sp.
AGGAGAGCCAGGAGGATTTTGTAACCCTTTTCGGGCAGGCATTCGAGGAGATTGATCCCAATGCCCGTCTTGCTTCTGTTTTTCTGACACTTGAACTGCGCGACAAAATCAACATCAATTCCACCAACGCGGAAGTGCTGGATGTAATCAGGGAAGAAACAAATGCAGCCATCGATAATGCATTTAACATCATCCGCACGCGTATCGACCGTTTTGGTGTGGCTCAGCCCAACATTCAGCAGTTGCAAACCAAAGGCCGTATTTTGGTGGAACTTCCGGGGGTAAAAGACCAGAACAGGGTGCGTGAACTGTTACAGGGAACTGCACGGCTGGAATTCTGGGAAACCTACGAAAACCAGGAAGTTTATCCCTACATGCTTCAGGCCAACGAAAGGTTGAAAGAAATGCAGTCGCTCGGAGGAGATTCTTCTGATGAAGCTGCTGACGATACAACGGCTGTTGAAGCTGAAACCGGTGAAGAAACGATTGAAACGGAAACCGATACCACAGGTGAAGAAAGTTCATTACTCGACGAGCTTGAAGCCGGTGCAGCAGATGATACCACCGCTGCCGGAATGGATAACCTGGATAATTTCAGGGAGGAATATCCGTTGTTTGCAGTGCTGAATCCCAGCACCGACCAGCAGGGACAACTTTTCCCCGGGCCAGCAATCGGAATTGCCCATTCAAAGGATACCGCAAAAGTAAATGAATTCCTTGCGCGTGAGCAGATTCGCAGCATTTTCCCACGGGATATGATGTTCCGCTGGACTGCCAATCCGATTGACGAAGCCGGAAATTATTACCGGTTAATTGCCCTGAAAGTAACTACCCGCGACGGGCAACCGCCACTCGACGGTGACGTTATTACCGATGCCCGTCAGGATTTCGACCAGTTTGGTTCGAATCCTGAAGTGGCCATGAGCATGAACAGCGAAGGAGCCAAAACCTGGCAACGGATGACCAAGGAAAACATTGGCAAATCAATTGCTATTGTACTCGACGGATATGTACGTTCTTTCCCAACAGTTCAGAATGAAATTTCGGGAGGACGCTCTAGCATCACCGGTTTGGAAAGCATTGAAGAAGCAAAAGACCTTGCAAATATTCTGAAATCGGGTAAAATGCCGGCACCTGCACATATTATTCAGGAAGAAATTGTTGGTCCGTCACTGGGGCAGGAAGCCATTAACAGTGGGTTTTATTCCTTCCTGATTGCATTTGTTTTAGTTCTGATCTACATGTTCTTCTTTTACAGCCGTCATGCAGGCTTTGCTGCCAATGTTGCACTGATTGCCAACATGTTCTTTATTATCGGTGTGCTGGCATCGTTGGGAGCTACACTTACACTGCCTGGTATTGCAGGTATTGTGCTTACCATCGGTATGTCGGTTGACGCCAACGTGCTGATTTATGAAAGGGTTCAGGAGGAATTGCGTGCCGGAAAAGGAATTAAACTGGCAATTTCCGACGGGTATAAAAATGCATACTCCGCCATTATCGACGGACAGGTAACAACACTGCTTACCGGTATTGTACTTTATGTATTTGGCTCAGGCCCAATTAAAGGTTTCGCAACTACATTGATTATCGGTATCATTACCTCGCTGTTCAGTGCTATTTTCTTAACCCGTTTGATTTTTGAATGGCGTTTGAACAAGAACCGCAAAATCATGTTTAGCGCACCTGCTACCGATAACTGGTTGCGTAATACTGCTATTAAATTCCTGGAAAAGAAACGGATGTTTTACATCATTTCAGGTGCTTTTATCATTCTGTCGGTCGGTTCGCTTTTTGTTCGCGGATTGAACTACGGCATCGATTTTAAAGGAGGACGTACCTATGTTGTCCGCTTCGACCAGGATGTTGAAGTAAGCAATGTTACACAGGCGCTTACAGCGGTTTATGGAGAGACGCCCGAAGTAAAAACTTTTGGAGCAAATAATCAGGTGCGTATCACTACCGATTATAAGATAGATGACGACAGTGAAAACATCGATAATGAAGTAGAAGAGCTACTGATGGTGGGATTGCAGAATGGCGGTTTTATCGATCAGGATGTAACCCTTGAAGAATTTACTTCTGATTACCAGATGAGTTCACAAAAGGTCGGGCCTTCTATTTCGGACGATATTCGTAAAGATGCGGTGATTGCCATTGGTTTTGCCCTGATCATTATTTTCCTGTATATTCTGATACGGTTCAGCAACTGGCAATATGGCCTTGGAGCTGTGGCTGCACTTACGCATGACTCGCTGATTGTGCTCGGTATTTTCTCGCTGCTCTACAATGTGTTGCCGTTCTCGCTGGAAATTGACCAGGCATTTATTGCAGCTATTCTTACAGTGCTGGGTTACTCAATCAACGATACCGTTGTTGTGTTCGACCGTATCAGGGAATTCCTGAAGCTTTACCCAAAACGCGATCGTACCCAGAATGTGGATGCTGCGCTCAACAGTACACTGCGCCGTACTTTCAGTACATCACTTTCAACATTTGTTGTATTGCTGGCTATTTTCCTTTTTGGGGGAGCAACCATTCGCGGCTTCACATTTGCGCTGCTCGTAGGAGTTGTTGTCGGTACCTACTCATCGTTGTTTGTGGCTACACCAATCGCTTTCGATTTTCAGAAACGGTTGGCGAAAGTAACCACAAAACGTAAAAAATAATCTTTTAAAAAGAACAATATAAAGTGAATAGCCTTGCATTTTGCAGGGCTATTACTTTTTTAAGTCTTCATTAAAAAATGATTGTTCCAATTTGTATATTTGTGGGCTAAAACAATAAGAATGATATCTAATTTATTATTTATAAGTGGTGGAGAACTCGTGCTGGTAATGTTGCTGGCTTTGCTCTTTTTCGGAGCAAAGGCAATCCCCGACATTGCCAAAACAATGGGGAAAGGTATGCGTGAGTTTAAAAAAGCAACCAACGAAATAAAACGCGAAATTAACGAGCACACCTCCGATATTAAAAGAGACATCGACAATGTTCAGTCTTCCGTAAAAAAAGATTTGAATGACATGCAGTCAACCGTTAAAAAGGATTTGGACGAGGTTGAATCGACTGTTAAGAAAGACCTTGATGATGTTGAATCGGCTGTTGAGAAAGATTTGGATAAAGTTGAGTCGACCGTAAAAGAAGAAACCGACCAAATAAAAAAAGAGATCGACGAGGCATCGGAATCGGTAAATGAAGAGACCGAAGAGATGAAAAAGGATGTGGAGAAAGCTGTCTCCAAAGCCGAAAAGAAAATAGAAGACAACAAAAAAGATATTTCTGACTACAAGGAAGATTAATATTTAACAAAGCCCGCGGTTTATGATGATTCTTTCGGCCCTGGCCATGCTTGCCAGTCTTTCTCTGCCGGCGCCAATCATTGCAGCCGGAATTTTTTTTAGCATTTATATTGTTTGCTTCGGTTGTTTTGCTGTTGATTCTGCTGATTATCAGTAAATGGAAAATTGGGAAATCTACCGGGATTCTTTTGATTGGGATCTATCTTTTTTTATGTAATTCGCGAAATACTATTACTTTAGAAACTTAGTTAATTATAAAAACCATTTTATTGATTCAGGTAAAAGACATAAAAAAATCGTTTGGCAAGCTGGAAGTGCTCAACGGAATTCATCTTGAAATTCCCAATGGAAAAGTATACTCGGTTGTGGGAGCCAGCGGGGCTGGAAAAACCACGCTTCTGCAAATTATTGGCACCCTGAGCAAACCCGATGCCGGTGAAATATATTACGACGACCGGAAAATATTTTCGCTGTCGGAAAAAGATTTGGCAGAATTCAGAAATAAGGAAATCGGTTTTGTTTTTCAGTTTCATCACCTGCTTCCTGAATTTACAGCTCTCGAAAATATCTGCATACCGGCATTCATTGCCAAAAAATCGAAAAAAGAGGCTGAAAAAGCAGCCATGAAACTAATTGATTATCTTGGGTTAAAGGATCGGAAAAGCCATAAACCTTCGGAACTTTCGGGCGGCGAAAAACAACGCGTGGCTGTGGCGCGTGCGCTGATAAACAATCCCTCGGTAGTATTGGCTGACGAACCCTCGGGCAACCTCGATTCGGCCAACCGTAATGAATTGCATGAGCTGCTTTTTAAACTGCGCGACGACTTTGGACAAACTTTTGTTATTGTAACCCACGACGACCATTTTGCCGATCAATCCGATAAAATTATACACATAAAAGACGGAGTAATTGAAGAAATTGATGAAGGTTGAGGAACTGAAAGAATTTCTGGATGAAAAGGCTGAAAAATACAACCGGCCTGAATTTATAATGTCTGATCCGATTCAGGTTCCCCGGCAGTTTAATCAAAAAGAAAA
>DATFJO010000581.1:0-2856 GCA_035269145.1 Tangfeifania sp.
CCTGGTGGCCTGGCACTTTATATTGTACATCATGGGCCTGCTTATCGAATTCTCACCCGCTGTTGCTGAATGGCTGGGTGCCCGCCGTGCCCATAAAATATTAAAAGGACTTACACTCGGAGCCGTCATTTTTGGAGTAACACTGTCAGTCTTGCACCAGTCGGGTCTGGGTGCCCTCTTTCTGATGGCCAAAGGAAAAATCCACCCGCTGTGGTATTCCGAATTTATTCCGCTGTTATTTCTGGTGTCCAGCGTTTTTGCCGGTCTGTCGATGATTATTTTTGAAGGCGCCATCAGCCAGCGGGTATTTTTCAGGCAAATAAATCAGAAAAACCGCGAGAAGAGAAAAGATATGTTGCAAATCCTGTCGCGTATTTGCGCGTTCACTATGTTCATATACTTTTTCCTGCATGTGCTCGTACTTATTCACGGGCAACACTGGACCTACATTAATTCGCCCATGGGATACTGGTACCTCGTTGAAATGATCGGTTTTGTTTTTATTCCGATGCTGCTCTTTATCCGCAGCTTTCAGAAGCAGAGCGTCCTGCTCACACAAATTGCCGCCATAATGGCCATTGTGGGTATTATTCTGAACCGACTGAATGTGTCGATAATTGCTTACCGCTGGGATGCTGCTGTCAGGTATGTTCCTTCGTGGATGGAAATTGTTATAAGCATTTCAATCATACTTATTCAAATCTGGATTTTCAGGTGGATCATTCACCGGATGCCAGTTCTGACAGAACCACCTTCGTGGGCAAAAAAAGATAGTCATTAAACCCGTTGCAGGTAAAATCAACTGCAATAAAAATTAAATATTATGGAAGGATTTAGTTACACCAATATTTTCGAAACAAAAGGAATAGAGTACATTACAATAATCGTGTTTTTTACCATTCTGATTCCTTTTTGGTTCCTAATCAGCCGGAAACCAAAGCGCAGTGTTCTAATTTCAAAAGCGAACAGATTTATTACTGCCGGTTCTTTAAGAATTCCGCAGGGAGTTTTTTTCAGCAGATTCCATACATGGGCCCATCTTGAAAAAAATGGCGAAGCACGGGTCGGCCTCGACGATCTGCTGGTTCACATTACCGGAGATGTTGAATTAACCCAGGTAAAAAAACCGGGGGAATATATTGAAAAGGGGAAGTTGCTGGCACTTATCAGATACAACGGAAACAGCCTGAAAATACTGTCACCTGTTTCAGGTAAAATTGAAGAAACCAATTCAGCACTGGAAAACAACCCTGATCTTATAAAAGACGATCCGTATCAACTGGGATGGATTTATTCGGTTAAACCTGCCAACTGGAAAGCGGATACCGATTCGTATTACCTCGCTGAAGATGCAACAAGCTGGGCGATAAGTGAACTGGACAGGTTTAAAGATTTTCTGGCGGTTTCTGCAACAAAAACCGAACAGCAGCCAATTGGGGTGGTGATGCAGGATGGCGGCGAACTGATTGAAAAACCGCTGGCCGGAATGCCGCAGGAAGTGTGGGACGATTTTCAAAAAACCTTTTTATCGTAAAACAGAACCTCTGTTATTTCATTCATTCTATAAAAACGGAAGCGGCATGCCAACATGCCGCTTCTTTTTTTGAAGTTGTTTCTATTCCCCGGTTTTTTGGTTCCAGATTTTTGGATTTCGGTGAGTGTGAAAAACGGCCTCCACATAAACAATACCTTTATCTGAATCAACCCGATAATGAATCATAAAAGGGAACTTCTTTAAAGGCAGGCAGCGGATGTCATCATATCTGATTGCAAATTGCAGTGCATTTTTCTCAAGTTTTTGTAACTGTTTATTTAAGGCGATATAAAATTTTGTTCCCAGTCCTGCTTGTTGTTTATTGTACCAGTCGATGGTTTGTTGGATATCTGAATAAATTTCAGGATTATAGAGGACTTTGAATTTCATTTTTCAAAATTCAGTTTATTCTCCAATTCGTCCAGATTCATGTAGTCTTCCGGGTTATTCTTATATTTTTCAACCCGCTCTCTAACTGTTGAAATATGTTCTGCAGGAATCTCTTCTGAAAAATTCTCTCTAATACTTTTCACAAATGATATGTTCTTCATCAGTTCTATAAAAAAGCCTGCTTTATTTTCCGGTATGGTAATAATAAATTGCTTCATCCTTTTTTACTTTAGTTATTATCAAAATTACGAAACCAGATAATAGTATCAAAACAACTTTAATATCGTCAATTATTTATTCAGAATAATTCGGAAAGTAGTTCCTTTTCCCATTTCGGACCATTTGATAAAAATTTTGCCGCTGTGGTAGTTTTCAATGATGCGTTTGGCCAGTGAAAGCCCCAGGCCCCAGCCACGCTTTTTGGTAGAAAACCCGGGTTGAAAAATGGTTTTCTGTTGCGATTTGGGAACTCCTTTGCCATTGTCGGTAATATCGAGTATTACTGAATCCGGTTTTTCTTTCATGTCCAGCATAATGTTTCCATGGTTATCGATGGCATCGATGGCATTTTTGCAGAGATTTTCAATCACCCATGAAAACAGTGCTGCATTCAGCGGAACTTCCACACGGTCGGCTTCAGAAAAATTGGTTTCAAATTTTACCCTGCCCGAGGAGCGGGTTTTCAAATAACTCACTGTCGACAAAAGCACATCAGTCAGGTTCGTCATCAGCAATTCAGGTTTCGAACCGATTTTTGAAAACCGTTCGGTAATTTTTTCCAGCCTTTTGGTGTCCTGTTCAAATTCTCTGATGATGTTTTCATCCACATCCTGTAGTTTCAGGATTTCAATCCACGCCATCAGCGATGAGATGGGTGTTCCCAGTTGATGGGCTGTTTCCTTCGACATTCCTACCCACACCTGGTTTTGCTC
>DATFJO010000582.1:0-11647 GCA_035269145.1 Tangfeifania sp.
TTATTCATTTTACTTCTTCATCAATTGTTTCCTTAAACGCTTTAATATTTTCAGTTGTTACATCCGGTGGCATTCCTCCGCCGCACGACCAGACTACCCGGCTGTTATCGCCAAATTCATGCACCATTTTACGGGTTTCCTCACGCACTTGTTCAGGTGTTCCGGCAGCCAGCACATCGCGGGGAGGCAGATTTCCGATTAAAGCTACTTCAGGTCCGGCCAGTTCCCGTATTTCGGTCATGCTGTGTTCGTGACTGAAATTGTAAAGATTCACACCCATTTCTTTTAAGAACGGTGTTGATACAAGACCCTGTGCGTCGTTGTGGAAAAAGTTAATTTTAGAATCAATTGAGCTAAAAATTCTTTTTATGTATGGAACGGCAAAATCTTTACACTCTTCTTCTCCAATGAATCCGACAATGTCATCGAGTACCAGAATACCTTCGATCGAAGGAAACATTTCTTTTTGGTATTCAATCCATTGTATTGAAAATTGAGTTATGGTTTCCAGCAGTTTGTGACTGTTTTCCGGATCCATTATAAAACCCATCATCAGTTCAGTTGAACCCAGCAGAAATGAAGCAATATTCAGCGGACCGCGCACAATGGCAAATTTTATCTCGTGTCCCATTTCCCGGATTGGATTTTGATAATTCAACAATCGCTGGATAACAAATGGCAGCAACCCGTCGGTTTTCGGATTGGGAACCTTCAGATTCGCTGCTTTATCAATGCTGTCGATGATTTTATCGGCATGTGGCAGACTGTAATTGTTCCACACCATTTTTGCCCCAAATGCCGAAGGTTCGGTACACATGCCAAATTCCGACCAGAAACCCGGCAGGAAAATAATATCGGGAAATGTTTCAACGGCCTTTTTGTTGGTTTGGAACCAGATTTCTTCTGATGAATAATACTGAAGGGTTGTAACCCCTGCCCATCCCGGCAGCCAGGGGCTGTCTATAATAAAACCGGTTACCGGTTTTTCAGGGGATTTTCCGCTAACAGTATCCAGCAGCAAATGCCATTGTTGGTTTGTCATAATTTCTGATTGATTTAACTTTTCAAATGTAAGCTAACAATATTTCTTTTGACAGTATTTTTTTAGCAAGGATGTGTACTGAATTAACAATTTTTACTAATATTGAAGTTATGAAAGCGATGCAGGAATACATTGATTTTCCGTTGCGAACGGCCGTAAAGGTGAAATGGCGCAAAATGCCTCACTTTACTTATCCCTGGCATTTCCACAGCGCATACGAAATTTTGTACATTATTGAAGGCACGGGCACCAGCTTTGTGGCCGACAACATCGAACAGTTTGGATCCGGCGATTTGGCCATGCTGGGTAGTAACCTGCCGCATTTTTGGCGGAGCGATGAAAAATACCATGCACCTGAAAGTAAGGAAAAAATCAACTACATCGTGATTCAATTTCCCGGCGACTTGTTCCGCGAACCGATTTTTGAATACCCTGAATTTCATGTCATTCAAAATTTGTTTGAACGTTCGTCACGGGGAATCCGGTTTTTGCCGGCATTTTCAGAAAAGGTGGGCAAACAGGTTTTAAAGGTTGCTCAAAGTTCGGGTTTCGAACGTGTTATTTTACTGCTGAAACTTTTGCACGAACTGGCAAAAACAGAAAAATACAGGTTGCTGGCCGGAGAGTTATACCATCAGCAAAATCATGATTTTACAGATGACCGGCTGACCAAAGTGCTCCATTTTCTGGCAACCGGTTACCAGCAGAAAATTGAACTGGAAAAAGTAGCCGAAATTGCTCACCTCCACCCATCCGCCTTTTGCCGTTTTTTTAAGGAGAAAACCGGGAAGTCGCTTTCGGAATATGTTACCGATTTGCGGGTAAGTTATGCCTGTAAACTTATAATAGAGGGAAAACTTTCGGTTACACAGATTTGTTTCGAGAGCGGATTCAATAATCTTTCCAATTTTAACCGAACCTTTAAAAAAAACACTGCATATACCCCAACAGAATATTACCGGGAATTTAATCGAAAATGAAGTTTTTTAAATTTTTGACTGACATGATTTTTTTATGCCAGTGGATGTTTGATTAATCATTTTTTTCTACGTAGTATTTAATGTTTGTATCAAAATTGGTGAAATGGATGTACTTTTTGTTTTCCATCCAAAGTACTAATTATTCCAATATTATTTTTGCAATCAATTGTACTTTTTTGACAAATATTTCATCAATACCAATTTTTATTTTGTTGGTTTTTTAGGAGAAAATGGAGGAATCTCTTTTGGTTAAAATTAAAGATGGGCGTATTCGTTGTGCCTGCCATCTGATTTCTGATGGGAGACTTTTCTTTTTGAAGATCTGTTTCGAAAAGAAATTCAATAAGCTTTCCAAATTTAAACTTACATTCAGGCAGCTCACTTCATTCAAACCCCTTAATATTAGCAGGAGTTCGCCGGAAATTAAACACAGCTTCCTCTACCTTTGGCAATCTATATTAATAGACATTGTATTGAGGTGAGTTCTAAATTCTTTTTTTAAAATCATTTTAAATAACCACTTTGCTTTGTTTTAAAACTCATTATTTCATATACTTATAAAGTATAACAATGTAGCACAGATAAAAATGTGTAGCATAGTTTTAAAAATCGATATCAACTTTTAACTGTTATGAACCGCGAATTTGGATCGCCGACCAAATCGGATATCATTGTAGCATCTGTTTCTGAATCAATTAGGAAAGGAGAATTCGGATGTGGACAGGTTATACCGAGCATTAACCAGGCTTCCGGAAAATTTAAGGTAGCCCGTAAAACAGTTATTCGTGCTTATGAAAAACTGGTAGAACAGGGGTTCATCGAGTCACGGCCTAAAAAAGGTTATTATGTGGTAAACAAACAACCCGATACAAAGCTGAGAGTGCTGCTGATAATACACAGTTTTGATGCGCATTTTCAAGTGCTTTACAATGAGTTTCGTGAAAATGTAAAAGACATTTGCGAAATTGAAATATACTTTCATCACTACAATGTTAAAATACTTGATCTGATAATCAGTCGCAATTCATCGGTTTACGATCTTTTTATCATTTCCTCGTTTGATCATCCTCAAATTCCATCGGTGATTGGACGCATTCCGGCTGGTAAATTATTGATTATATCACGCGATGATCGGCTTGGGGATAAATACAACTCAATTGTTCAAGATTTTTTCGAAGGTACATTTCAGGCGCTGGAAGCAGCAAAAGAGCGAATATTCAGGTATCGCCGGTTAATTTTAAACTTTCCCGTTAAAAGTGGTCATCCGCAAACACTGAAAATGGGATTTCAGAAATTTGTTAATGATTATTCTGTGGTGAACCAGGTAACAGATTCACTCGATCAATTTGAAATATGTAAGGGAGATGCCTTCCTTGTGATTGATGATGCTGATTTGGTAAAGCTGCTAAGGGTTTGTAAAATTCGTGGATGGAAACTGGGGCAGGATGTTGGTGTGATAGCCTATAATGAAACACCGCTTAAAGAAGTCATCAGGGATGGAGTTACTGTTATTTCCTGCAATTTTTCACTGATGGCAAATGAAATGTCGAAATTCATTCACAAGTGCACTGCAGTGCAGGAAGTAATTCCCATCTCATTAATAAACAGAAAATCACTATAAATTAAACCAATGACAAATAAAACTTTTTCAGACTCAAAAAGAACTAAATTCCGGTGGGTGATTGTTGCCTTGCTTTTTTACTCCACCACCATCGTCTATTTCGACCGGGTGATTCTTGGAATTCTCGCCCCTTCGCTGACTGAGCAATTGGGATGGAGCGAAAGAGAGTTCAGCTACATTGTGATGGCTTTTCAATTTACCTATGCCATTGGTCCTCTTTTTATCGGATACATTATAGACAGGCTTGGAACCAGGTTAGGATTTATACTGGCTGCAGTTGTTTGGGGTTTGGCAAGTTTGTCGCATGCTGCAGCACGAAGCTGGATTGGTTTTGCCATTGCCCGTTTGGGGCTTGGAATTGGGCAGTCGGCCAATTTTCCGGCCAGTATAAAAACCGTTGCAGAATGGTTTCCGCAAAAGGAAAGAGCTTTCGCAACAGGTCTTTTTAATGGCGGTTCCAATATCGGGCAGGTAATCGCGCCATTACTTATTCCGCTTGTTATTTACCTTTTTGATTCGTGGCAATATGTGTTTGTTTTATCGCTGATTTTTAGTGCCATCTGGATTGTTTTATGGTTAGTATTTTTCCGATCGCCGGCTGAGAGCCGGTATGTAAACCAGGCAGAAATGGACTATATCAATAGCGACAAAGGAGGCATTGATAAAGTTAAGGTTCCCTGGAAAACTCTTGTCCGTCACAGGCAAACCTGGGTGGTTGCTACTGGTAAATTGTTTGCCGACCCTGTTTGGTATTTTTACCTGTTTTGGGGAGCGAAATTTTTAAATGCACAGTTCGGAATAGAACTAAAAGGTCTTGCCTTTCCGCTGGTAGTTATTTATATTGTGGCATATGGAGGAGGAATTGCCGGAGGAGCTATTTCATCTTATCTTCTGAAAATAGGAAAATCGACAAATTTCTCACGAAAAATTACGATGCTGGGAACTGCTTTGCTCGTACTACCTGTCATGATGGTTCCATTTATCGATTCATTGCACGTTTGTGTTGGGTTAATTGCTCTTGCGGCAGCGGCGCACAATTCATGGTCTGCAAATATCTTCACCGTCGCCTCCGATCTGTTTCCCAAAAAAGTAGTAGGTTCTGTCATCGGCTTTTCAACCACCGTAAGTTCCATTGCCGGAATTGGCACTGCCTATTTGATTGGAATGGCACTGGAGGGATCGGGAGTTAAAGGATATGTTTTCCCGTTTGTGATTGCCGCTTTTGGCTACCTGATCGGTTTGCTGGTGATGCACCTGATTTCGCCGAAAATGAAAGCTGTAGAAACTATTTCAACTTAATAAATATAACAGTTATGAAACGCAGAAAATTTATACAAACAACAGCAACAAGCGGTCTGGCAATTACAACCGCTCCCACCATTCTTACCGGCAACCGCTGGAAAGGCGCAAACGACAGAGTGAATGTGGCACAAATCGGAATCCGTTCGATGGGGCAGAGCCACATCGGCAGTTACCAGGGACTGGAAAATGTGGAAGTGGCCGCCTTGTGCGACATCGATGAAAATCTTTTTGCTGAGCGGATTAAAAAACACTTTACTGACAAAAATCGGAAAAAACCCAAAATTTACACTGACCTCCGCGAAATGTATGAAGACAAAGATATCGATGCGGTTTCCATTACCACGCCCAATCACTGGCACACGCTGGCAGCCATTTGGGCTATTCAGGCCGGCAAGCATGTTTCGGTGGAAAAGCCATGTTGCCATAACATTTACGAAGGTCAGAAACTGGTGGAAGCAGCAAGCAAATACGATGTCATCGTTCAGGATGGAGCAGAGCAACGAAGTAATCCTTGTGCCAACTCCATGGCTGATTATCTTCAATCCGGGAAACTTGGCGAAGTATATATGGCCAAAGGACTGTGCTATAAATGGCGCGATACTATCGGAAAAACTCCGGATGAGCCCGTGCCGCCGGGAGTGCATTATGATTTGTGGCTCGGGCCGGCGCCCAAACGGGCGTTCAGCCAAAACCGTTTTCATTACAACTGGCACTGGCACTGGGATTACGGAAACGGCGATATGGGCAACCAGGGTGTGCATGAAATGGATATCGCCCGGTGGGGACTTGGGGTAAAACTACCAACAAAGGTTTCTGCTGTTGGCGGGCATTTTATGTTCGATGATGATCAGGAAACACCGAACGATTTAATGACCGTGTTTGAATTTCCCAACCCGGATGGAGGCAGCGACAAAAAGAAAATCTTACAGTTTGAAGTGCGTCACTGGATTTCCAACCGCGAGCTCGCAGCTCCTGCAAATGAAACCAACAATACGTATATGGTCAGCGCCTCCAATGAAGTAGGTAATCTGTTTTACGGTTCCAAAGGATTTATGAGCAAAACCGTGGACAGGTGGCAGGTTTTTGAAGGAAAAGACAGAACTCCCGGAGCATCGGGAAGCGGACTGGCAAATCATTATCAGAATTTTATCAATGCCATCCGCGAAAACGACCAGTCATTGGCTAAGGCCGACATTCAGGAAGGATTTTACAGTTGCGCGCTTATTCATCTCGGAAATATTTCTTACCGGCTGGGGCGCTCACTCGATTTCGATCCGGAGATGATGAGATTTAAAAACGATGAGGAAGCGAACCGGATGCTCAAACGGGAATACCGCGAGCCGTTTGTTGTGCCCGATAAAGTTTAAAGTGAAAAATAAAAGATGAATTCAAGAGAAAGAATAAGGAAAGCATTAAGTTTTGAGGAGACGGATCGGATTCCGTATGATCTGGCCGCAACCACATGGACCGGTATTACCAACACGGCTTATCAGAATTTTTTGAAATATACCGGACGGAAACGCGAAGAGCCGGAGTGGGCGGATGTAATTCAGCAAATTGTTGTTCCTTCAGAAGAAGTGCTGGAAGCAGCAAAAGCCGATGTTCGTGGCGTTTTTCCGCTAACCAGTCATAATTGGGATGTATATTCAAAGCTGACAGACAAAGGAAAATATTTTGAATATTACGATGAATGGGGATTTACGCATCATTTTCCAAAAAACGGGTATTGGTTTTCGCTGGTGAAAAGTCCAATGTCAGATGTTGATTTTACAGAGAACGGAATCATCGAAAAATATCCCTGGCCCAATGCAGGAAACAAGCAGCGGTTTGCAGGATTGCGCGAAAAAGCGCTGGAATACCGGAACATGGACAAGCCAGTTTTTACAAAAGGTTTGTGTGCCGGTTTGTTTGAAATGCACCAGCGAGTCAGGGGAATGGAAAATGCCATGCTCGATCCGTTTATGTTCCCGGAAAATTCAGATAAACTCATTGGTAAACTGGCCGATTTGAAGATTGAATTTTGGGATGCCCTTCTCGATGAAGTGGGCGATGTTGTTGACATTGTTGGTGAAGGCGACGACTATGGAACCCAGCAGTCGCAACTGATAGATCCGGATCAGTTCAGGGAATATTACAAGCCTCACTTTATTCGTGTTCTCTCTTTTATAAAAGAAAAAGCTCCTCACCTCAAAATCATGTTTCACTCCTGTGGTAATGTCAGGCCAATTATTCCCGATTTAATTGAAATGGGAGTGGATATTTTAAATCCGGTTCACGTAACTGCCTCCGGAATGGAACCTGTAAAACTGAAAAAGGATTTTGGAAAAGAAATTGTTTTCTGGGGAGGTGGAGTCGATACGCAGAGCATTCTGCCAAACGGAACGCCACAAAATGTGAAAGATCACGTAAAACGCAATATTGAAGCGCTGGCACCTGGTGGAGGTTTTGTTTTCAGTACGGTACATAATATTCAGGCAGAAGTGCCTCCTGAAAATATATTGGCAATGCTGGAAGCGCTTCACGAATCAAAAGTGTATTAATCAGGATTTTAAAAATAAATACTATGCAAATGAAATATTTTTTTATGGTAACGGCTCTTTTGCTGTTAGTTTCCGCTAAATCAGGAACTTCACAGGAGTATAAACCTGCTTTGACAAGCCAGTTTACGAATGCAGGTACCGAATGGGAAACGTTGTTTGATGGAAGCGGAACCGAAAAATGGAGGTCAAAAAATGGAGATAAGTTTCCCGACACTGGCTGGAAAATTGAAAACGGATTACTGTTTTTAGAATCAAAAGGTGGTGGCGACATTATGACCAGAAAAAAATACGGAAATTTTGAATTGGTATTTGAATTTAAGCTGACAAATGAAGCCAACAGCGGAATTAAATATTTTGTTGATACCGTAGTGAACCGGGAAACAGGAGCAATAATGATAAATGGCCCTGAATACCAGATAATTGATGATTACAATAATGAACATGTAAAAGAGGAGCCTCACGGAGTTAGTTCAACCGGAGCCCTTTATTTACTTTATGCTCCTGAGAATAAAACACTGAATCGACCAGGTGAATGGAACACAGGCAAAATTTTATCGCACAACGGAAATGTGGAACATTGGTTAAATGGAGTCAAGGTTGTAAGTTATGTGAGGGGAAGCGATGACTTTAATTCGCGAAAATCAACAACCAAATTCAAAAATGATATCGGTTACGGTATCAAAGCCACCGGTCATATCATGTTGACCGACCATAATGATAAAGTGTATTTTAAAGGTATTAAAATCAAAAAACTATGATCAAATAAATTTAAACCCATGAAAAGAAGAAAATTTTTAAAAAAAACGACAACTGCTGCCGCCGGAACAATGATCCTCCCAACAGTGGTTCCTTCCTCAGTGTTTGGGAAAAATGCCCCATCCAACCAAATTAATATTGGTATGATTGGTACCGGCCGCCAGGCAGTGAATGTCAATTTGAAGAATGGTTTTCTTAAATTGGATAATTGCCGGGTTATTGCTACCAACGATGTGGATTCGTGGCGGATGAACCTGGCAACAAAAGTTGCAAATGATGCTTATTCCAAAGCAGGAAACAATTACAACGGAATAAAAGAATATGACGATTACCGTGATTTGATTGCCAATAAAGATGTGGATGCGGTAATGATTTCCACAACCGATCACTGGCATGCTCCGGCAACCATTCACGCTGCACTGGCAGGTAAACATGTGTGTATGGAAAAAGCATTTACCGTAGCACCTGCATGGGGAAAAGCTGTAGTTGAGGCGGTTAAAAAAACGGGTGTTGCCAATCGCCTCGACAGTGAATTCCGGACAAACAAAGTAATGCATCGCGCAGTTGAGCTGGTTCACAATGGATTAATTGGCGACTTGGTTGAGGTTGTTGTGGGAGTACCGGGAGAATTGAACGGCAGCGCAGTCGGTCCGCAGGAAGCAATGCCTGTTCCTGAAGAACTGAACTACGACATGTGGCTGGGACCCGCATTCCCTGCACCCTACACCCTGAAACGCGTTCATGATCCGAAAAAGATTGGTACCCGCCCGGGATGGTTACGTATTTCTGATTATTGCAACGGAATGATTACCAACTGGGGGGCCCACCTGAATGACATTGCTATGTGGGGAATTAGAAAGGAATATGAACTGCCTGTTTCAGTGGAAGGTACCGGAACTTTTGATAAAGGTTTATGGCACACCATCAATGCTTTCGATATTGAATATACATACTCTGATGGATTATTGCTTCGGTATAAAATTGATGAACCATATGTGAAATTTGTTGGTAAAAATGGTTGGATTAAAACTGGCTATCCGGATAAATTAACCGCAAGCAGCGAAGAAATACTGAATTTTGAACCGGGCGAGAACGATATTTCATATGCCGGTACCCCTTCGGATAAAGCCGATTTTCTGAAAAGTATAGAAACAGGGAGTAAATCAATGGAACCGCTTGAAGTTGGTAACAATGTGTATTTCCTGACTATGATGGGACTTTTTTCTGTTCAACTGGGGCGAAGGCTTTACTGGGATGCTGATAAAGAGGAATTTATTAACGACAATGCTGCAAATGCCATGTTGACGCGTCCCTTTCGGGGAAAGTGGATCGATAAGCATGTAGCTGACTGGATGAATCAGTTTCAGGAATTTAAAATGAAGTAATGAATGATTTTTTATGGCACGATACAGGAAGAGAATTCTTTTGCTCTTTAAAGGGATATTTCTCTTCCAGATTTTTGGTCGTGAATCTTGTGTCTTAATTCTAAAAATCTATTAATCATGAAAAATTTGATTTTATTTGCAATTATGACTCTGTTGTTCAGTTGCAATTCACCAAAAAAAGAACTTGATAACACGTTTTATGCCTTTAATAATTGTGTGCGAACACTGCCCAATGCTCCGGAAACCCTTGAGGGGCAAGTTGAATTAATCAAAAAAATTGGTTTCGACGGTTTTGCCGGTCACCACACGCAGGATTACTTTAAACTTCGGGCGGCACTCGATGAAGCAGGATTAAAAATGCCCGAGATATACTGGGGAATCACCATCGTTGATGAGGAAAATATAACCTGGAAAGACGGATTAAAAGAAGTTATTGAAGACTCAAAAAACAGGGATTTGATGGTGGCCCTGTACATCAATGCTGATGCTTACCTTGAAAACAAAGAAGAAGGCGATCCGGTTGTGGCCAAAGCAATTGCAGAGCTGGCAGATTTTGCCGCACCCTACGGGGTGAAAATTGCTATTTATCCCCATATTGGCAACTATTGCGAAACTTCCGAACATTCTGTACGTCTGGCAAAACTGGCCGGCCGGGAAAATGTGGGAGCAATTTTTAATACCTGTCACCTGCTCAAAGTAGAAGGTGAAGATGGCTGGGAGGAAAAGTTGCTAAATGCTTTGCCGTATTTGTACATGATTTCCATCAACGGGGCCGACTCGGGCAATACGCAGGAAATGGGCTGGGACCGGTTGATTCAGCCTCTGGGTGAAGGAACATTCGATACATGGAAACTAGTGAAACTGGCCAAAGATAACGGTTATGAAGGTCTTTTCGGATTGCAGTGTTATAATATCAATCAGGATTGCGAAGTGGCCCTCACCAAATCGATGGATGCATGGGTAGAATATAAAAGGAAATATGCTGAAAATTAAAATGAATTTTAATAACCGTTATTAGTTATTATCCTGAAATGTTTGATTTCTCCGCAGTACCCTGGCCCCTGCCTCCCTAAGCTTTTTCAATTGCAGATGATTCGGTTCAAAATAGCCCTCGTCCATTTCTATCCTTCCTTCCAAAGTATAACAGGAATCTCTGTTCCCCATGGCATTGCGTAACTTATGTGCCATTTTTCAAACAGATCCGTAATGCCTTAGTTCCGGTTGCTTTTGTAGCTCTTTACTTGAGAATTCTTTTTTTGTTGCGCTTAACAAAAACATAGTTTTGTGTCAAACTAAAAGGGTTCATCTCAGTTGATTTCCTTAACTTGCTCAACAATAACAAACTAATCAAATTACGAGTTTTTCCGGATATTTGAACTTTTTGTTAGATTTGTTTCTTTTATTGTAAAATCCGTTTACCATGAGCCGACTCATTTCTCTTATTTTTCTTCCGTTTGTTTTGTATTCCGTTTCAAATTCTCAGGAAGTTGAGTTTCTGCCCGATGACTGGGAAAACCCCGCTGTTTTTGAAAAAGGACAGACTGCCCCGCATGCTTTTCATGTGCCGTTTGCATCAAAAGAAGCTGCGTTAGAAAACGAAATTTTGGAGTGTGAAAATTACCAGTTACTAAACGGGCGGTGGAAATTCAAATGGGTGAAAACACCCGAAGAAGTTCCTGCAGGATTCTGGGAACCAACTTTTAATGTGAATGACTGGGACGAAATAACTGTCCCGTCCAACTGGCAAATGGAAGGTTACGGACATCCGAAATTCCGGAATATTGCGCTTACTTTTGAAAGCGATCCACCGAATATTCCTGATTATTACAACCCGGTTGGTTGCTACAAACATTCGTTTGTTGTTCCGCGAAATTGGGATGAAAAGGAAGTGATGTTGCGGTTCGAAGGAATAAAATCGGCCTCGTACGTTTGGGTAAACGGTAAACGGGTTGGTTACAATCAGGGCGGTTTTGAGCCGGCTGAGTTTAATATCACGCCGTTTATCGAACCCGGAAAAAATG
>DATFJO010000583.1:0-2135 GCA_035269145.1 Tangfeifania sp.
GGTGTTTCTTTTCTCAATTTCTATGGCCGATTCAAGGCTGGCATTAATTCTTTGAGGCAGCAAATATGTCTGGTCTTCGCCAATGGTATAGGAAATTTGCTGGTCGGGCAGGCTGTTTAAAACAATATTGTAAAGCGATGGCACAAACAGAATATCGCGTGCAAAAGCCTCGTTTTGCCTGTTTAGCGGAAATGAAAACACCCAGACTTTCCCTTTGCCGAAAGGAAAAGTGGACAGCGCTTTGTCGCCGTTTTGAAACCACAGCAGATTCGATTCCGAAGTTCGGATATCTTCCCTGAATTTCAGGTGACTGTTTATTTCCGGCAGCAATGCATCTTCTTCCTGTTCTTTAAAAACATCTCTGAAGAAACGGTTATCGAAATCGATGCCCGAAATTTCCTGCGTGGTTGTGTCGAGCCCGGAAACAGGTGCTGCACCAAATTTATTCAGGAACTGATTGTTGAACGTAAAATCACTTTCAATTTTTGGGAAAAGAACCACCGACGAACCATTTTCAACTGCCGAACCCAGCTCGTTCAGCAATCCGGAAGAAAAACTTTCAGGATTGACAAGAAAAATAGTATTGTATTCACTTAACCTGCTTATCTGCAAACCCTGAATGCTCATCTGGTCCAAATCAACATATTCGTCGTTTTCAAAAAGTGCTGAAATATAATCGAGTCCCTGCTGCGAATCCGGGGTGTCGGAATATATAGCAAGCGCCTGCAGTTTTGGTTCCACATAATAGCTGATGTACCAGGTATTGTCGTGCGTAAACGGATAATCGGTAATTTCAATTTTGCCCGGCTTAATACCGCCCGTAACATTGGTGTAGTTCAGGCTGGCAGTGATTTCGTTTTGTGCCTGCACCGAAAAATTGGTAATCGATTTCAGCGAATCGTTCAGGTAAAGTTTCAGGGGAAGATTTTGGTAATCTTCATTCGAGTTATTTTTAATTTTTACATAAATTGTTTCTTCCTGGTTGAGACCATGAGCGGGAACTTCCACCCAGCACGAATCAATATAAAGGTTATTTACCTGGTTGGGAGTAAGCGGAAGAAAGTAATTGTAAACGGCTTCATCTTCAAAATTTTCGGGATCGGTAATGCTGCGCTGAAAGTCGGAAATATAATAAAGCGTTCCTTCGCTGTTTTCTTCTGAAAGCTGGTTTTGCATTCCAAACCGGTTGTGAACTACCGAAAGCGGAATTACATTGGGCGAAGTCTGAATTTCAGCAACCTGCCTGATAAACTGGTCTTTGTTAAACAGATGCTGATTTCGCGGAGCCAGGTTGTTGGTAATCAGTCTGAATTTTGTTCCCGGTGGATAGGCCTGCCCGATTTCAGCAGCTTTGTTGCGGGCTCTTTCCAGTAATTGTCCTTGTTCCGACAAAGCATTCATACTGAAAGAATTATCGACATAAACTCCCACAATGGTTTCTCCTGATCTGTCCTGCACGTTTTCTCCGGTTGGAATATAGGGTTGGGCAAAGGCAAACACCAGGAAAACAATGGTCAGGATGCGCGCAATAAGCATCAGTAACTGTTTAAGGCGGGATTTTTTTCGTGATTCCTTTTTGATGTTTTTCAAAAATCCAACATGGCTGAAATAAACCGTTTTGTAGCGCCTGAAGCTAAACAGATGAATCAGAATGGGAATGGCAACTGCAAAAAGTGCAAATAAAAATGTTGGATGAAGAAACTTCATAATCGGGTTTTTGCTTTCTTTTTATTCTTTTTCAAAAATGGCAATTTCTTTATCGCCGGAAGACTTGATGTATCCGCGGAACATTCCGCTGGTGTTAAATTCCATGGCTACATTTCCGTCGGCATCAATACCAATAACGCCGCCTGTTCCACCGAGTTCACCCAGTTTTCTGATTTCTTCGGCGCAGGCTTCCTCCAGGCTCATGTTTTGGTATTCCATCAAAGCCGAAATATCGCGGGCAAAACCAAGCCTGATGTAGTATTCGCCATGCCCGGTGCACGACACAGCACAGGTTTTGTTGTTGGCATAAGTACCTGCCCCAATTACCGGTGAATCGCCAATGCGGCCATATTTTTATTGGTCATGCCACCGGTTGATGTGCCGGCGCAAATGTTTCCGTATGTATCCAAAACTGCACAGCCAACTGT
>DATFJO010000584.1:0-3312 GCA_035269145.1 Tangfeifania sp.
ACTATTTGTTCATCCCAAATGGCTTGCTGGGTAATAAACATGAACGATCCAAACGTATTTGCGGCCATATCGGGCCAGGAAAAACCCCAGCCTTCATACATTCCATCCAAAATTTCAATGGGAGTTTGAAGGATTATTCCAAGTGTTCCTCCAAAAACCACGGCTTTTTTCTTGTTCGCTCCTGCCTGGCGTAGTGCATGGTACCCAATTAAACTTTCATAATACGCAGAAAAAGCATGACCTGCCTTATCCATTTGCAAATGCCCTCTTGAATCGTTATAAAAATGAAATGAAGTGCGCTCATGATCTTTATACCAAATGTAATTCAGGTAAGAAGTTCCTGCAATGTAAGCAGCAGTTTCAATTGCAATTACAGTTGTTAACCGCTTTCTATTCACACTGTCCGGATACGATGTGTGAGATGAAGGCTGCGAGAAGCTTGTTGTTTCACATATTATAAAGCTGCAAATAAAAAATAACCTTTTCATAAATGGATTTGTGATAGTTACATCCGCAGATAGTTTAAATCGCACAATAAAATACTATTGCTCATAAATATACAGTAATATTTTAAATATGGATACATAATTACTGCCTGTGCTTACAAATAACCTTCTGCTTTGAAAACGTTTTCCCCTTACCGGATTTTCATGCCTGCAATTTATCCTTTGAGCAATCAGGCAATTGTCATTTGGAGACACTGTATGATTTGTTGAATTTCAATAAAAATAAAACAATTATCCTACGCAGGAGTTAGATAAGTAGAAACCAAAAACAGTTTTACATGAAGTATTTAGTGAAAATCAACGATGTAAAAACAGCCGACAAGCTGGAAGGAGCATGGAGCAACGACGATTTTAAGGAATTGCTGGTACGATTTGAATTCCCCGATGCGGACCAGGTGAAACCTGCCGAACTAAAAGAATACCTTTTTATGGCAATTGCCGACTTTGAACCCAACGAGGCCGCCGCTATTCTGCTCGACTACAAGCTTTCGGATACGTTGAATGAAGGACAGATTGATAACCTTTCGCACGAAATGCTGCGGACAAAAGTCTCCGAAACGTATACCGAAATCGGGCTGCACCAGGATTTGTTCAACATTAACCAGTTGCTTTACGAAGCTTACAACGGTAAGTTCCCACAGGTGAGTGTAAACATTGTGAAATTTGAAATAACCGACGAACAAAACAACCCCGCGGAAATAACAAAGGAAACCGCTTTGAAAGCGCTGAGCTGCGGCCTTTCGGACAACAACCTGCTCAACCGCCTGTTTGGCGACCAACTGGAAGGCCGGGCGCCGTTCCCCGAGGCTGAAGGAATTGTGTGGAACCTGCAAAGCAAGGGCAACAATGTTTATTCAATGACGATTTCGGAAAAATGGCTGACCAAAGATGAATTTGCCAGACTGGAATATGAATGCAAGGTACAGCCGTATGAAGAGCCGGGTGAAGATGAATAAGCTGCCGCCAACGTACGAATTTTCTCGTATGGTGCAGTAACAATAACCCAATATAATTGGGTATTGGCAGGACTGTTACCTTCGTCGGATGAGGTGATGGAATAAAAAATTACCCCTTTTTCCCTTACAGCAATTCCAATTGAACTAAGCAACATTCAAAAAGGCAACGCGTTTTAAATATTAGCTGCCGTTTAGTTTTATGATTGAAATTTGGATTTTACTTACTCTTAAATATAAAAAAGATGAAAACAAAAACAATGATTCTGGCATTGCTCGGCATTGCGCTGATTGCATTTACCTCGTGCGAAAAAGACGATTTGGGAGAGCCCGTTATACAAGTGGAATTTAATACGGTGAATTCAGAATTCACCCTTAAAAATTCCAGCGCCGCAGCAAATACTGTCGGGTTCGAAAGCGGCCACATTATACTCGAAAGTGTGGAATTTGAACTGGAGTCGGATACCGATTCACTGGAAATGGAATTTGAAATTGAAAGTTTCATCGCTGTGGATTTTGCCACCGGCGAAACCAATCCCGATCTTTCATTTGTCAGGTTACAGCAAGGCACATACACTGAAATGGAATTTGAAATGGAACTCTGGGACCAGACGGATCAACCTGCAATTGTTCTTACCGGCTCGTGGACCGATGATGAAGGAACAATTCATCCGGTAAGGTTTGAATACGATTCAGGACAAGACTTTTCAGTGGAAATAGAAGGCAACTTTGTTGTTGATGAAACAACCACGATGGTTGCCGAAGTTACTTTAGACCCCGCCATTTGGTTTTCGGGCGTTACAAATGAAGCTTTTGCTTCAGCCACCAAAAATACCGATGGTGTCATTGTAATCAGTTCCGAAGAGAACGAAGACATCTACGATACGGTTGAAGACATGATAGACCTTGTTAGCGAGGTGGAGATAGAAATGTAACCTGGAACAGTATTTTCAGAAATCATCGTCATTGTGTTGCCTGATACTTTCCTCCTTTAGTATCATCATATCAATTGTGCCCAAAGTTAATGGAACATTATGGGTAAAATAGCTGACAACTTCATTCTCATCAAAAACAATCGTTAACGATTTATACTTTTTATTTATATACACCTCTATTCCGGAATCAGCAGGGAACTCATTTTCTTCGTAAGTATAAATAAATACCGGAAACTGATTGACTAACCCTTTTTGGAAAGGCTCTCCAAACATTTGAAGAACTTGTGATGCGCTGGTTTTTCCCGGCACCAAAGTGCTGACTTTTGTGTCATCAAAATTCTTACCTGCAATATAGGTAGTTGAGCAGGAACTAATTATCATTACAATTAATAAGAACGAAAAAACGGTAAATACCTGTTTCATGGCTGATTCATTTGATTTTAAATTTATTTTAAGAATGCCAAATATAAATAAAGCCAAACGTCAAAAATGTGTCAATAATCATTTTTAAAATGAATTTAAGTCAACCACCCCCATCCGGCCTACCAGGAAACCCTGGCCGGATGACCCCTCCTAACAAAGTCAGGAGGGGAAATTTTAGTGCTCCATATTTTATTATGTACTCAAAAATTTCAGTGTAGCACAAATTTCTCCTCCTGTTCAATTTCTTACCTCTTGAACAGGAGGAGTACTCCGCTTTAGCGGAGGGAGGTGGTTCTTCGCATCATTTTAACAATATCTATTCAACCACCCCGCCAGCTAAAGCTGGCCTTCCCCTCCTTGAAAAAAGGAGGGGAAATTTTCGTGCTTCCTATTTTATTATGTACTCAAAAATTTCAGTGCAGCACAAATTTCTCCTCCTGTTCAATTTCTTACCTCTTGAACAGGAGGAGTAGCCTGGCTTGCCAGGGGGAGGTG
>DATFJO010000585.1:0-4163 GCA_035269145.1 Tangfeifania sp.
GGTTGTTGCAAATCACGGAAATAACAAACAAAACAGACAAAGTCCCGAAATCAGAGATTGAAAGAGCAAAAGCAATTATGAAACAGTATTTTGAACAGAAATATAAAAAATAACGATTATGGGAAATTCATTGAGAATATACACGTTAGAGGAAGCCAAAGATAAACACCTGGGAAAAGTTGGTACAGAAAAAAGAGATAAATATGAATATGAGTTACGACTGGATTTATTGGGAGAAATGATTAAAAAGGCTCGTCAGGAAAGACATTTGACTCAATCTCAACTCGGAGAATTAATTGGTGTACAAAAATCACAGATTTCGCGGATTGAGAATAATGCAAAAAATGTAACGATTGAAACTATTCTAAGAGTTTTTAGAGCATTAAAAGCAAAGGTTAACTTCAATGTTGAATTATTAGACGGAGATTTTAAAATTGCTTAAACTACGGTTGCTCACGCAGGCATCTGCCACATGCATTCCCTCGGAGCCTTACGGGGCAAATTTGCGCCAGCGGGGGAGATGTTTCTTTTAAAATGCACAGTTATAAAAATTTCAACAACCTGACAGTCAAAGCCTCCGAACCCCCCGGTTATTGATATTATAATTTTTCACCGGATGAATTACAAATGAGAAAAAATTCTACTTTTGGATTGTCCTGAAAGTAATCTTGCAGGCAGGCAAAACGCCTAATTGTAAATAATACCAATTGTATTTCAAAGTGAGCTTTTGCGAAACTTGGAGATTACAATGGTTAATGCCGATAGAAAATTAGAGAGCCATTGGGAGTTTGCGAACCAAAGGCTCAGTTTAATTTCTAATCGGTATAATGTATGGGGACAGAACTTTCCGCTGGTATTTATTAGAGATTGGTGCATTGCAGTTATAATTAAAAAAATGGATACATGTTGTTAATAATTGATAATCAGAGCGCATTTATAAAGAAATTTAAACGACAATTTCTTTCTGAGCAGGATTTTGATTATGTATTTTTTGATCATAATCAACCGATTACATTATCGGCTAAAACAAAAATTTCCGGGATAATTTTATCAGGCGGAAAAGGAAATCCGTATGAACCCTTAAATCTTACCACAAATTATGTAGCGCTAATGAACTTTAATGTGCCGGTAGCTGGATTTTGTTTGGGCCATGAAATTATTGCAGTGAGCTACCGGGGCCGTATTAAAAAACTTTCAGAATATCACGGTAAAAAGGAAATTATTACCATTACCAAACCGGAAGACCCCATATTTGAAGGATTTGAAAAAACTGAAGTTTCGTTGGTGAAGCGTCATGCTTTTCATGTTTCAGAACTGCCTGCATCATTCGAAAGCCTTGCTGTTTCCGAAACATGCTCCAATGAAATCATAAAACATAAAACAAAACCTATTTATGGTTTTCAATCTCATCCTGAAGTATCGGGAGAGGATGGGATGCATTTGGTTAAAAACTTTTTAAAGATTTGTAAGATTATTTAAAATGAAGGTTGCCTTAATATACAATAAAGATATCAGCGGGGTAATCAACACCTTTGGAATGCAGAACAAAGAGTTCTACAATGAAAAAACAGTTACAAGAGTAGCTGAAAGTCTTGAAAAAGCGGGTCATAATGTGGCTGTGCTTGACGGGAACAAGCAAATTATTGAACGGCTCGAGAATTTTATGCCCAGGGTGAATAAAGGCGAACAAATGGGAATGATTTTCAATATGGCTTACGGCATTCAGGGTGAAAGCCGGTATACCCATATTCCGAGTTTGCTTGAAATGCTCGGGCTTCCTTATGTTGGTTCATCCCCGTCGGGCCACGCTTTGGCATTGGACAAGGTTTTAACCAAAATTATCTGGAAGAACAATGGATTGCCAACCCCTGATTTCTGGGTGTTTAATAATCATCATGAAGACATGTCTTCAGTCAAATACCCGGTAATTGTAAAACCAAAGATGGAAAGTGTATCTTTTGGATTGAAAGTGGTTTATAATCAGAAAGATTTGCAGGAAGCTGTCCATTTTATTGTTACTGAATTCGGACAACAAGCATTGGTTGAGCAATTTATTCGTGGGCGGGAGTTTTGTGTTGGCTTGATTGGCAACTCACCGGTAGAATCGTTTCCGGTTCTTGAAATAGATTTGGAGGGCGACCCGGATGCCATTCAAACAGTAGATGACAAACAACACACACCGAAAGGAAAAGTCTGTCCGGCGCACATATCGAAAGAGCTTGCTGAAGATATGCAAAAAATCAGTATTAAGGCATTTAAATCATTGAACCTGAGAGATTTTTCCCGTGTTGATATTCGGTTAGACGAGAATGATAATATTTACCTGCTGGAGATCAATTCGATGGCCAGCCTTGGTGAATCCGGCTCTTATACAGCAGCAGCCAAAGTTGCCGGATACGATTTTGATGCACTGGTGAATAAAATGCTGGATGTAGCTTCGGTTCGCTATTTTACCAATACCATTCCCCAGCCCGGAAGCGTTAAATCCATCCCGGGAACCAACCAAACATCGCGGATGCGTACGTTTATAAAAACCAGGCAACAACGCACCGAAAAGTTTCTAAAGAAGTTAATTGATGCAGACACTTATGTGAGAAATGTTGAAGGCGTTAACTATTGCTCCGGTTTAGTTAGTGCTGAATTAAGTCAACTTGGTTTTATTCAGGAAATTTATCCTCAGCTTGAGGTGGGCAATATATTGTATTTCTCCAATTCCATGAATCAGGAGGTCGATTTTTTGATAATCCAGCCTTTGGATAACCGTGTTAAATTGGCTCAGCATGAAAACTTCAACGAACAGGAGCAATACCTTGAAGGAACAGGTATCTGGGAAAACAAAGGAGGTATTGCCATTTTGGTTTCTGCGTTGCAGGCATTAAAGTTCTCCAGGAATCTTAAGAAAGTAAATATCGGGATTCTGCTAATCACCGATTCGTCGATTGATGGCAGGTATTCAAAATCAATCATTCAGCAAAAGGCCGAAAATGCCAAAACCGTGCTGTCTTTGGGCGGCTCGTCAAAAAACGGGGGACTGGTTCTGTCTCGTTCAGGCGCCGCATTGTATCACCTCGAAACCAAGATGTTGAAAAAGGATAATCCCGAGAATGTTTCGAACACGGCATTGAATTTTAACAGAACACTGGCATCGATTACTGATATCTCGCAAAATGACAGCAACAATATTATTGCTCCGTTCAATATTGATTTTAAAAGCAACATCTTCAAGATGTACGCCTATGGTTCTGCAGGTATTAGTGTTCGGTACAATTCACCGGAGGTATTGAATGAAATTGAGAAAAAAATTAAAAAGATTCTGACTTCACAGAAAAGAAGTAAAATATACCAGGTAAAAATAGAGGGGGGATTAAAACGTCCTGCTTTGCTGGTGTCAGAAAAATCACAAAACTATTTTGAAGGTATTGTTGATTTGGCCAAACAAATAGATGTTCGCATTACCAAAGAACACCGCTGGAGTTCAGCAGATATTTGCCACATTAAGAAAGATATTCCAATAATTGACGGCCTCGGGCCGGTTGGTGAATATTTACCTTCGGACAATGAACGTATAATCAGGCACAGTTTAATCGAAAGAGCATTGCTTTTAGCTGTTGTACTGATTAAAAAACAATAACGAAAAGTTTCAGGTTCCGGGTTCCGGGTTCCGGGTTTCACGGTACAGGTTTCAGGTTGCACAATGCTGTTGCTTGCACTCATTATGTGCTACAGAATTTGGCAGTTTCGCTTATCGGAGCGTTTGTCCACATCGCCGAAGGGGACAAGGACGACTTTAGTCGGCCAGGGGGTAAGTAAAAATATCTTGAAAATGAAGCTGCTACATTTGATATGACAGAGAGGTCCGAGGGAGACGAAAGATCCACCAGCCGGCAGACCGGAGGATTAAATTTCAGCTTTCATTGAGCAGAAAACCCAGGTCTCAAATCCCCCTTTGGTAGTTGATGCCGGCATTCCAAAATACAAACCGCAACCAAAGGGGGACGAAGATCCCGAGTACTCGGGAGCCAGGGGGTAAATTAAATCCCCAATTCCAACCCATTGTTGAAAATCCACCCAAACATTTCCATCCAAACCGTTGCAAATCAAAACCGAAACCCCTATTTTTAATTTTTTAAAATCAACCTTACAGAAGAACCAAAAATGCCACA
>DATFJO010000586.1:0-13443 GCA_035269145.1 Tangfeifania sp.
AAGGTGAACTTATCAACGTGCTGCACAAGGTTCAAAACAGGCTGGGTTACCTTCCTGCTGAGGTGCAGGAGGTGATTGCCCGCGAGCTGAAAACTTCGGTTGCCAAAGTGTATGGAGTTGTAACCTTTTACAGCTTTTTCACCATGGTTCCAATGGGCGAATTTCCGATTTCAATTTGCATGGGTACCGCCTGCTATGTAAGGGGTGCCGAACAGGTTTTGAGTGAATTCAAACGCCAGTTGAAAGTTGAAGTGGGGGAATCAACCGGCGACGGAAAATTTTCGCTGAACTGCCTTCGGTGTGTGGGGGCTTGCGGGCTCGCACCCGTTGTGATGGTGGGCGAAAAAGTGTACGGGCGGGTAGCTCCTACACAGGTTATCGATATCATTAAAGAATATCGCGAAGGTTGCCCCTCGGAAGAGGCAAAAACAGCCTGAATTTTTTGAGAAAATAAATCTCAATAGTCAATATACAAATAACAAATAAATTCCAATGTTCAATTTTTCAAACTTTAGGGAATTGAGAAATTGGGATTTATTTGTGTTTTGAGATTTGTGTTTTGGTGCTTATTTTAGTTGCTCTCCCCATCTTTTCTGCAAATCTTTTCTGCAGCTTTCAGCCAAATTGGGATCATTAAGCGCTTTTTCAACCTCATATTTTTGAAATTGATTGGCATAAAGCAGTTCAAATACTTTTTGAATAGAAACAGCATTTTGTTTTTGTATGCGGGTTATTTCGTCGCCGGATTTTATTTGTCCCTGTTTCAGAATGCGAAAATAAACACCGGAGAATCCTGAATCAATAAACTGGCGAACTACTTTTTGAGTTCCGAAACGCACTCCTAACTTAAAACAGGGTTGGCGTGGTTGTGTAACCTGCACTTTTGCTTCCCCAATCTGAAATACATCGCCAATAAAAATATCGGCTTCATTCAATCCTTCCACGGTCAGATTCTCTCCAAAAATTCCGGGATGAAATTCCAAAGCAGGATAAAGTTTTTGCCAGTAGTCGAAATGATCCTGTGAATAGGCGTAGCAGGCTTTGTCGATACCTCCGTGATGCTTGCGATCCATAACATGATCATTCTTCACATCTTCTTTTCCCAGATAAATGGCATGATTTACAGGATATTTAAAAATACCGGTTTTTACCGGTTTCCCGCGCCACTGAATTGTTTTTGGTTTGCCAATATTAACGGATATTATTTTCAAAAGCTACAATTTTATTTACAACTGAATTTTGAATGTAAGTTCTGTACATTTTTTTATGCAATCTTCCGCTCTTTTTTAATGTTTTCGTAAGCCTGGCTCACTTTCTGGAATTTATCTTTTGCCGCTTTCTGGAAATCATTCCCAAGGTGACTGACTTTGTCCGGGTGGTATTTCATTGCCATCCGGCGGTAGGCTTTTTTCAATTCATCGTTTGATGCACCGGGTTCAATTTCAAGTATTTTGTAATCGGCATCGATGTTTCGCACAAACATGGCCTGAATCGATTCAAAGTCACTCCTCCCGATGCCCATTTGCATGCCAATGTTTTCGATAACTTTGCGTTCGGTTTCATCCACCCGGTCGTCGGCCTGGGCAATACCAAATAAAAAATGCAACAATTGCAAACGGGCGGAATAATTCATGTTCATTTGAATTTGCCGGCACACTTCATTCACCGGGATGGATTGCTTCAGAATGTCGCGCAACATTTTTATTGCTTCCTGTGCCGAAGCAGTTCCGAAATTCTGCACCATAAATTTCTTCACGTAATCCAGTTCCGATTTTACAACTTTTCCGTCGGCTTTCATCACGGCGGCGGTCAGAACCAGCAGGCTCATCACATAACCTCCGGTTGTGGTTCGGCCGGAGTAGCCGGTGGTTTTACCTCTGCCGGTTTGCAATTCGGTTGACGAGCCATCAACAATCGAACCGATGATAAAACCAAAAATTGCTCCAATCGGGCCTCCCATTGCCCATCCTAATCCTCCGCCAATCCATTTACCAAATTTTGCCATATTTCCGTATATTTTTATCAATTTCAATGATTCCGGGTATCAGTAGTTGTTGGTTGTTATTTTTTAACACAACCGTAGCCAGTTTTTGTTTCTCTTCTTCCGGCATCTGGTTTTTCATTCGTTCTTCAACCTGCTGCCGGCTTACTCCGTCGCGATCCATCACCCATTTTATCCTTTGCTCGCGTGGTGCAGATACCAAAATGGTATAATCCATCATTCTGTAAAAACCACTCTCAAACAGAATGGCTGCCTCGTGAATTACATAAGGATACTGTTCGTGTTTGGCCACCCACTTTTTAAATTCGTCGCGAACTACCGGATGAACCAACTGGTTCATTTTTTTGAGTTGCGATTCATCGTTGAAAATAATTTCAGCCAGTTTTTTGCGGTCGATTGTTCCGTTTTCAGTGTAAATGTTCCGCCCAAACTGATGAATAAGTTCTGACTTTATTTCACGATGCGTGTTGAGCAATTCTTTGGCTGCTTTATCAGCGTCGAAAACGGGTACTTTCAGCAACTTAAAAACAGTGCAAACTGTTGATTTTCCGCTTCCGATTCCCCCTGTAATTCCAATGATTGCTGCCATTCTGAAATTGCTTTAATCGGTTTCAATTAGAAATTCAACAGCCTGTGGCGAAATACGACGTAACTGAATGAAAGGTGGTTTTGATTCAATATTTATTTCAAGGGTTTCAGTATTGTAATCTGTCTCGTCGTAATTAACAAAAGCTCTGAAATCGGCAGCCGTAACATTTTCGAAGTCACTCATACCCACCAAAAATGAAACCTTAACTTCCGAAGGAAACAGTTTGATGTTCAAGTCTTCCGGTTTGTTCTTTACCCGCACAGGCACGCTTATTTCTTTTTCGGTAAACCGTTCAACCGTTATTTGTATGGTTATCTTTTCCTGTGAAATGTCGGTATGCTCAGGATGGTTTATTTTAAGCGTTTTTTCAATGTCTGAATCGATGTCTTTTATTTCTGCGAATTCTGTTTTAAGGCTTTGAAGTGTGTCGAGAACCGATGCCGGCCCCGAAATTCGTACGCTTTCAGGTGAGGATGTAATGGCTCCTTTTTGGAAAAACTGAGATTTAAAGTCTGTTTTTAGGTTTGCTTCAACAGGAATTATTTTGCTTTCAAGGCTGTCGAAAATAAATGTTAATACCTGTGGTGTAATATCGGTAATGGTTATTTCGCTGCTCACCTGCTCCGAAATACGGTTGATTAAATTTTGAGTTTGAACGGTAACAATGTTCCCGGATCCTTCTTCCTCCTGTCTGATTGTTGTCAAATCGAGAATAACAGGGGAAGAGGACAGCGACAACTTATGACGCAGGAGCGAAAACCCATGAGCATTGACTTTTAGCTGAAACTTTGCCGGCGGATTGCTGGTTAAAAACATATTCTGCGGAGGATTTACATACTTCACCGGATAAGAAACAGTTGTGGTATAATCTTTACTTAACGCATTTAAAAACCAGAGAGCCGTGGCAAGAAAAAGGCACAGGACAAAAATTAAAATCCTCCGGTCATTTTTAATTTTTTCCAGACTTAATGAACCCAATATTTCCGAGAGTTTATTTTTCATTGTTACCAGTTGGATAATGACAAAATTAAGCATTTATGTCAATTGGACTTCATCCGTTCTTTTTTTATTCTGTTTCAATTATCAGGAATAAATATTTCTTTACAAGAAAAATTAAAAATCTGATACTCCTCAGTTACACATTGGGATTATTGAACTATTTATCAAAAAATGGACCTTCAGGCCGCTAAAAATTGTACTTTTGAGGAAAATAAAATTTGAAATACACATCGAATTATAAAGTCACCAAAACATGAAAATAGTAGTTGTTGGAACAGGTTATGTCGGTTTGGTTTCAGGAACCTGTTTTGCCGAAACAGGTGTTAATGTAATTTGCGTTGATGTGGATAAACGCAAAATCGATTTGTTGAATAATGGTCAGATTCCTATTTATGAACCCGGCCTGGAAGATATTTACAAGCGAAATGTTGAAAAAGGCCGGCTGTCATTTACCACCGATCTTGGCGGAAGCTTAGAAAATGTTGAAGCCGTTTTTATTGCTGTGGGAACACCACCCGATGAAGATGGCAGCGCCGATTTGAAATATGTGCTTGAAGTTGCCCGCGAAATTGGCAGAAACATGGACCATTACATGGTGGTAGCTACAAAAAGTACAGTGCCCGTTGGAACTTCGGTGAAAGTGAAAAATGCTATTCATGAAGAATTGCAAAAGCGTGAGGTAGAAATACCTTTTGATGTGGCCTCGAACCCCGAATTTTTGAAAGAAGGCAGTGCGATCCAGGATTTTCTGCGTCCCGATCGAATTGTTATCGGCACGGAATCGGAACAAGCTATTAAAGTAATGAAACGCTTGTACAAACCGTTTTTGCTGAACGGCCATCCAATTCTTTTTATGGACATTACCTCTGCTGAAATGACCAAATATGCTGCCAACTCGATGCTGGCCACCCGGATTAGTTTTATAAACGATATTGCCAATCTTTGTGAAATTTTGGGAGCCGACATCGATGCCGTTCGGAGAGGAATTGGCTCCGATCCGCGCATCGGCAACAAATTTATTTATCCGGGGACCGGTTACGGAGGTTCCTGTTTTCCGAAAGATGTTCAGGCGCTCATCCGAACTGCCGACGATAACGGCTATTCGCTCGATATACTGAAGGCAGTGGAAGAAGTAAATTACCGGCAAAAATCAGCACTGTTCCACAAAATACAAAATCATTTTAATGGCGATCTAAAAGGAAGGAAATTTGCATTGTGGGGGCTGGCTTTTAAGCCTAAAACTGATGATATGCGAGAAGCACCATCGCTGGTAATTATTGAAAAACTGCTTGGAGCCGGAGCTTCTGTTGCGGCTTACGACCCGGTGGCTATGGACGAGGCACAAAGAATTCTGGGGGATAAAATTACTTATGCAAAAGATGAATACGATGCCTGTATAGATGCCGATGCAATTGTTTTGGTAACAGAATGGCCTGAATTCCGTCTGCCTAATTTCCGGGTTCTTGAGCGCCTCTTAAAGTACCGAATTATTTTTGACGGCCGAAACATTTATGATCCTGCAGAGCTGGCAGAACTTAGTTATACTTATTATCCAATTGGCCGTAACGCAGTTAAAAGTTAAATTATGAAAAGAATTTTGGTAACAGGTGGCGCTGGTTTTGTAGGTTCTCATTTGTGCGAATATCTTTTAAACCAGGGAAATGAAGTAATCTGCCTCGATAATTATTTTACCGGCAAAAAAGAAAAGATTATTCATCTTGTCGGTAATCCTTATTTCGAGTTGGTGAGGCATGATGTTACAATGCCTTATTACATAGAAGTTGATGAGATTTACAACCTGGCATGTCCGGCATCGCCCATTCACTACCAGTACAACCCTATAAAAACGATAAAAACTTCGGTAATGGGTGCCATTAATATGCTTGGACTCGCGAAACGGATAAAAGCTAAAATTCTGCAGGCCTCTACAAGCGAAGTCTACGGCGATCCTGAAATTCATCCTCAACCTGAAAGTTACTGGGGAAATGCAAACCCGATTGGCATTCGTTCGTGTTACGACGAAGGAAAAAGGTGCGCCGAATCACTGTTTGTGAATTATCACCAGCAAAATGATGTCCGGATAAAAATCATCCGGATTTTCAATACCTATGGCCCTAAAATGGAGCCCGACGACGGGAGAGTTGTCTCCAACTTTATTGTACAGGCACTTCAAAATAAAGACATTACTATTTTTGGCGATGGAAAACAAACCCGAAGCTTTCAGTACGTAAGCGATTTAATTGAAGGAATGGCGCGAATGATGAATACCGAAGATTCATTTACAGGACCTGTAAACATCGGAAATCCCGGGGAATTCACCATGCTTGAACTCGCCAGTGAAATTATTGATATAACAGGTTCCAAATCAAAAATTACCTATTTGCCACTGCCCGAAGATGATCCTGTGCAACGCCAGCCTGACATCTCACTGGCCAAAGAAATGCTAAACAATTGGGAGCCTAAAGTGCCTTTGAGAGAAGGACTGCAAAAAACCGTGGAATATTTTGACAGGTTATTAAAGGAAAAACCACGAAGCTGAAAAATTCGTCTGGTTTAATCCGGTTCTTTCTCAACTTCCCCTCGTCAATTTTTAGCTTTCCAATCAAAAAGACTATATTCGCCACTATGTCCTAACGAACATGGAACAGGCAAAGGAGGTAAAGAAATTTGGTACATTTGGCGGGGTCTTTACACCTACTCTGCTAACTATACTTGGAGTAATCATGTATCTCCGGCTGGGCTGGGTGGTAGGAAATGCTGGGTTGCTGGGGACATGGCTCATCATCATCATATCGTTTTTAATTTCACTTACAACGGCGCTTTCCATGTCGTCAATTACTACAAACATTAAAATTGGCGCTGGCGGTGCGTATGCAATTATATCACAATCGCTTGGGCTCGAAATTGGCGGAAGCCTCGGAATTCCCAGGTATGTTTCGCAGGGACTGGCAGTTACCATGTATATTTTTGGTTTCCGGGAAGGATGGCTTTCCATTTTTCCACATCACGCTCCATTTCTTGTTGACACCATTGTTTTTATTGTCCTTTTTGCCATTGCCTATAAAAGCGCCGATTTTGCCATACGCACGCAATACATCATAATGGCAGTTATCGGCGCATCGCTGGCCGTTATTGTTTTAGCAGGTTTTAACGGATCGATGCAAAACAACATAGCCGATTCCCTGAAATGGGGGGAGTTTCCCGGTTCGGTAGAAAACAATTTTTCCGGTTCCGATTTCTGGATTGTATTTGCAGTATTTTTTCCCGCTGCCACCGGAATTATGGCTGGCGCAAACATGTCGGGCGAATTAAAAAAACCACAAAAAAGTATCCCGCTTGGCACGTTAATGGCAATTGGTGTCAGCTTTTTAATTTACATGGGGCTGGCCTACTGGGTGGCCCGATCGGCAACTTCTGAAGAACTGGTTTCCAACTACAATATTATCATTGAAAAATCACTTTTCCCCCCTTTGGTAATAGCCGGTGTTTTAGGGGCTACCTTTTCATCGGCACTGGCATCGCTGGTAGGTTCGTCGCGGATTTTATATGCCATGGGGCAACACAGGGTGTTACCTGCCAGCATGTGGCTCGGCGAAACCGACAAAACAGGGCAACCACGCAATGCAATGATTGTTACCGGCGTGCTGGTTTTTTCAAGCATGCTGCTGCGCGATTTGAATGTCGTTGCACCGCTGGTAACCATGTTTTTCCTGATCACTTATGCCATGCTCAATATTGTGGTGATTATAGAACAAAACCTTAACTTAATCAGTTTTCGCCCCCTTTTTAAGGTGCGCAACTGGGTTCCCTGGGTTGGATTGATAACATCGGTTTTTGCGATGTTTATTATCAACCCGACCATCAGTCTTATCGCAGTTATTGTGGTTCTATTGGTGTATGGGATACTTTTGCAGCAAAAGCTCACCACCCCTTTCGAAGATGTGCGCAGCGGGTTGTTAACAATCCTGGCTGAATGGGCAGCCAAAACTACATCGCAGTTTGCACACCGGCAGGAAAGGGCCTGGAAACCGAATCTTTTAATACCGTTTCATAATCCGGAATCAATTAAAAAAATGTTTTCGTTTCTAAAGGAAGTTGTATTGCCACAAGGTTCGGTAAAGCTTTTGGGAATTGAAAAGGAAGAAAATGATAAGGAGTTGGCAGGCCAGGTAAATACGCTTTCAAATAAGTTTCAAAAGGATAATGTTTTTTCGTCGTGGGCGGTTATAAAAACCCAAAATTTTTCCGATGGTGTTAACTATGCCAATCAGGCTTACCGGGGATCGTTCCTAAAACCGAATATTATTTTTCTTGAACTGACCCGGCAAAATTTCTATAAAAAAGAATTCAGCCGGATTATTGATGAAGCTGCCCGGTTGCAGGTTGGTGTATTGATTTATTCACAACATCCGGAATACGGCCTGGGAAAACGGCAGGCAATTAATGTATGGATCCGAAACCGTGCCCCAAACTGGAAAATCTCGTGGGATATTGGCAATCTCGATTTATCCATTCTTGTAGCCTATAAGCTGGAGCGTAACTGGCATGCAAAGGTACGCCTTGTTACCGTAGTAGATAACGAAGAGCAAAAAGAACAGGCTGAAAAATTTATGACCGATTTGATGGATCAGGCACGGATGCCCCATACCAAATCTGTTGTGTATATTGATAATTTTATGGAACTGATTAAAAACGCCCCACCAGCCGACCTGAATATTTTTGGACTGGTTCCTAACCCCGAATTCGATTTTATGGAAAACATGGTTAATAAAACACAAACAACCTGCCTGTTTATTCGCGACTCGGGATTGGAGAATATTTTTGCCTGAGAAACAGGACTTTTGTTTCGGGGTTTAGCCAATTACTTTTTTAATTTGATAATGCCGCACAGCACACAATCAAAACTTCATGGGTAAATGACCGGGCATTTTAAAGATATGATTTAGGGTATGACCAATAAAAAAGCCGCTGATTTACAGCGACTTTTGTGATCCCACCGGGATTCGAACCCAGATCATAAGAACCGGAATCTTACATTCTATCCATTGAACTATGGGACCATAATTTTGTGGTGCAAAAATAATAAAAATCCGCTGTTATCCTACAACCTTTTTGCTTTCGTTAAATCCGGGCAACATGTTCATAAAAACGTGTCCGATTTTCAGTTAAACAAGACAACTATTTCTACTTTTGCCGTTTAATGTAAAAGGAAATCAGATGGAAGATTGGATGAAAAATGCAAATGAGTTTTTTGAGTCGTATGTGGATTCCTTTACAGGATTAACTTCCGGACAACAGGAAAACTTCAAAATTAAAAAGGAACACTCTTTCCGGGTTGCTGAAAATGCAAACCAGCTCGGTAAAATGATGAACCTGAACACAGATGACTGGAAAGTGGCTTATTTTTCAGGACTTTATCATGATATCGGCCGGTTCGATCAACTGGTAAATTACAATTCTTTTAATGATACAATTTCATTGGACCATGCAGAGTATTCAGTAAAAGTCCTGAAAGAAAAAGATGTATTGAATGATTTAGGAAGTGAACTACAGGAACTGGTATATTTTGCCATTCATTATCACAACAAGTTGCAACTTCCCAAAAAAGGAAATGACCGTGAAATGATGCACGCCCGGTTGCTGCGCGATGCGGATAAATTAGATATTCTGAAAGTAATAACTGATTACTATTCAGATAAAAATAAAAAACCAAATCACACACTCACCTGGGATTTACCTGCCGGCGGAACGGTTTCTCAACCCGTAGCCAAAGAAATTCTTGCCGGGAAACTGGTTTCAAAAGAAAAAGTAAAAAACGAAACCGATGTAAAAATTATGCAGTTGTCGTGGGTGTATGATTTAAACTTTAAACCAACTTTTGAGTTTATTTTTCAAAGCAGGTTTTTTGAGAAGATATACAACTCTTTGTCCAAAACTGATTTGGTTATCGAGATATATCGCAAAGTGAAAGTATATGCCGAAAATAAATTGCTGGAGTAATGCAAAAGATAATTAATGTTTCTACCTCTCGTCACAATGAATTGGTGGATATAACCAAAGAAGTAACGGAGATTGTTGACCGGGCTAAAATTGAAGCCGGTGTTGTAAATGTGTATGTGCAGGGAGCCACAGCAGGAATTATGATCCAGGAAAACTGGGACGAATCGGTTCAGAACGACGTGATTAGTTTGTTCAGGAAATTAATACCGGCAGGTGTTTGGGAGCACGACGCTCAGGACAACAACGGAGATTCGCACCTCAAAGCAGGGATTGTTGGACCAGGTGAAAATATTCCGATAATCGACGGGAAGATGGGACTTTCAACCTGGCAAAATATTTTTTTGTGCGAATTTGACGGACCAAGAGAAGAAAGAAATATTGTGATAACCATTTTCGAATCCAAGAAATAATGGCAAGGAACCTGGTTTGTTTGTGCAATTTTATTGAAGAGAAAGAGATTGTTGCAGCCCTGAAAAAGGGGGCTGTTTCTACAAAAGAGATTCAAACTATTACCGGGGCCGGAACCTCCTGCGGCAGATGTATCCCGGAAATTGATCAGATGGTTGAAAAGTGGGAAAAAGAAAAACCCAAAGAGCAGCAGAAAAAGCTGAACTTTGGGTTCTAAACACATTAGAAAAAGTTATCGCTTAAAAATATCTTGGTGACACTACCAGTTCTTTGAGTGTCCTCAATTCGTAAGAAACCATAATTTCGTGCGTTCCGTTGTGATAATTCTGCAGGTTTGTTGTAGAAAAATCAATGGCGTACCCCACACGTAATTTATCGGCAAAAATCCATTGCGCAATAAAACCATAAGCAGCGCGGCTTCTGTACATGGCTCCCAGCCAGAGTTTTTCCTTGAGCAGGAAGTTGGCGCTTAAGTCGAACTGCACCGGTGCCCCCCAGGTTGCCTTGGTCAGGAAAGTTGGTTTGAATTTGACATCTTCTCCCAAATCGAAAACCAGTCCGGCTTCCAAAAAGTAGTGACGCAATTCAGCCTGGACAGATAAATTGTTTGGATTATCGCCCTCAACTTCATTATGCAACATTTTTGGAATAGATAAACCTACATAATATCTCGGATTGTATAAGAACAATCCGGCTCCAAAGTTGGGAATGAATTTATTGCTCAAATCACCTTGGAACATTGGGTCGTTTACACCGGGCAACAATTCATAACTCTGTAAGTTATTTGAATAGTTGGTAAACCCGGCTTTCAACCCCATTCGCAGGTTTGTATTCTCAGATACTCTTACCCGGTATGAATAATCGCCGTAAAGTCCAAACTTCTTTTCCTTGCCCACATTATCACTGATTAAGTTCAGGCCAAGCGCCACTTTTTCGTTGTTCATTGGCGCCTGCATCGAGAAGGTATAAGTTTGCGGAGCACCGTCCCAGCCAGCCCATTGCTGGCGGGCAAGTACCATAAAACTTAACGACTCCCATGTTCCTGTATAAGCAGGATTTATGGTTTGTGTATTGAATGTGTACTGTGTGTACATCGGATCCTGCTGCGCAAATGATGCGTTGGCTACGATTACCAGAACCAGAATCCCTAACCCTTTTTTGATATTTAATTTGAATTTCATTTTTCTTATTTTTTCAGATTAAACAACTATTACCTGTTAAGGAAAACTGAACCTGTAATCGGATCGTCTCCATTATTTAAGTGCAGTATATAGAAGTATGTACCAGGTGGCAGTTTCTCTTTGCCCACCGTCCATTTAGTATTCGATCGTCCGTCCCACCAGGCATCTGATGTTCCCCATGTACTTTCGTTTCCATAGTCCTCTTTTTCGTAAATCATATTACCCCAGCGGTTATAGATTTCGATGCTGGCATTCGGAAATTGCGCCATTCCGTTAATTTTGAAGTAGTCGTTGATACCGTCGTCATTCGGAGAGTAACCCTCAGGAATAAAGAACGGCTGTAGTGGATCATCTCCTCCAACTTCTGGTTTCCCATCATCGGCATCCCTCCAGTCACGGGCTCCATCGCCATCGTAATCGGGTAGCGGAGCATTGCCTCCAATAGGATTATCGAAGTTTTCCCATCCGTCTATTGTGTCAAACCCATCGTCCTCACCATCATTGTCAGAGTCAATTCCAATAGGATCAATATCAGCGATACTGTCCGGTTCATTGTCTGGGCCTGTAACGTCAAATCCTTCAATTTCATCCGGGTTTCCATCATCGTCAGAATCCAGGTCTAAGAAATCGGGAGTTCCGTCTTCGTCAGTATCGGCAAGGTCAAAATAGGTTCCACCGTTGTCGGGATCGTAGGCATCGTCCCAACCATCGCCGTCGGTATCGCTCCAAACCGGGTCGATGTGCTGACCTTCGGGCTGTCCTTCAATATTATCAAGGATGCCGTCGTTGTCGGAGTCTATATCGAGGTGGTTAGGAATCCCGTCACCATCGAAATCGGTAAATCCTTCATCGATATCGAGGATGCCGTCATTGTCATCATCGATGTCATCAGTATTGGCAATACCGTCACAATCAGTATCCACATCTACAGTTATTGTTACTTCTGCCTGGTCGCAAAGTTGCGTTTCAGTATCCGGTGAGTCACAGATTTCGTAGATAAACGTTACAACACCTACAAAATTGGTTTCTGGTTCGTATTCAATTGTGCCATCTTCGTTAACGGTCAGTGTACCTGAAGTTACATCAGTAATGATAACCGGGTTGGTCAATTCATCGCCGTCAGGATCCGAATCATTTGCCAGAACATTGATTATTGTTGTCGTGCAATTACCTACCAGCACCGAATCGTTTTCAGCAACCGGTGGCTGGTTGAAGCAGGTTGCATCACCTTCTTCAACAGTTACGATTGATTCGCAGGTTGAAATGTTACCACTTGCATCAATCACAGTTAGCGTGACTGTATTTTCACCCACATTTTCACAAGTGAAATTGTAAGTATCCAAATACATCGTGTCGATGCTGCAGTTGTCCGTGCTTAAATTGTCAACGTCTTCAATACTAATTTCAGCCAGCCCGTCTGCATTTAACTGCACTGTGAAGTCGTTGCAATTTATGGTTGGCGCAATTGAATCGGCCACTGTAACGGTAGATTGACAAGTTGATTGGTTGCCACTTGCATCGGCAACAGTTAACGTAATAATGTTTTCACCCACATTTTCACAACTGAATGTTGACTGGTCAAGCCACATTGTATCGATTCCGCAGTTATCCGTGCTTAAATTGTCAATGTCTTCAACTGTGATTTCAGCAAAGCCATCAGCATTTAACTGAATTGTGAAGTCGTTGCAATTTGCAACCGGTGCAATTGTGTCGGTTACCGTAACTATTGTTTCGCAAGTCGAGCTGTTTCCGCAAAGGTCGGTGGCAGTCACTGTAACAGCAACTCCCTGTCCGATATCTGCACAACCAAATGTTTGCTGAGATACGGTAATTTCAAGTTCATCCTGATCGGTGCAATTGTCTGTAATGTTTGCGGCAATTGCATCAATATCAGCTTGTGTCAGTTCGTATTCTCCATTTTCGTTGGTATAAACTGTAAGGTTGCTACAGTTATTTTCCGGTGGAGTACTATCTTCAATTTCAATAGACTGGGTTGCTGTGGCTGAATTTCCGCAGGCATCGGTTATTGTATAGGTTCTGGTTACTGAAATCGGGCAGCTTCCTTCAACTATATCTTCGCTTGTAACAACCAAATCTTCGCTGGCTGTACAGTTGTCAGCTACTATTAATCCCATTAATTGCAGTTCTGCAACTGTTGAAACTGCTTCCGGAACATCCTCTGCGGAACATCCTTCTAAAGCTATTCCTTCAATTAGACCTGAAATAGCAGGGCTGATAGTATCATTAATAATTATTGCCTGTGA
>DATFJO010000587.1:0-7416 GCA_035269145.1 Tangfeifania sp.
AGTGAGTCGGCAGTAGGATCGATACCTACATAAGCCGCTGTCATTTCTTTTGAAAGTTGTTCCTCGGTTCCGGGCATTATGTCCTGCAACATTCCCCGCCATTCCAGCTCTTTAACAAAGTTCATTCAATTATTTTTTTGCAAAATTTTCGCAAAGATATAAACTTAAATGTTAACCGCTTTCTTAACCCTGTCAAAAACATTTTCTTCTTCTTTGATTGGTTCGTCAGAAGTATCCCAGATATTTATAAACGGAAACAACGAAGGCGCAAAATTCCGGATGGGTTCATACAATCTCGATTCAGTTTTTGCCTCCTTTGAAAGAATCTCTACATCTTCATCAATTTTATCGAAAACAATTAATATGATGCTTAAAATAAGCGCCGAACGCAATATGCCAAAGGCCAGGCCGGCCAGTTTATTTATAAAGCCAAGCATTGCGGCTTCAATAAACTTATTTACGGCACTGCCAACAACGTGCACCAGAATAACAATAACAATAAAAGTGATTATAAAAGATATAATATTGAGATACTCTGTTTCAAAATTGAAGTTTTCAATTAGAAAATCGGTGGTGATGTACGAAAATTCAATGGCTCCCCAAATGCCAAGAATGAGGGCAGCCAGCGATGCCAGTTCAGAAACCAGTCCTTTCCGAAATCCCGAAATGGCTGCAAACAGCAGCAGCAATCCAAGAATAATGTCAATGTAGTTCATCTTTCAAGCTTGTTTTTTTGATTATCGTAAAAGTAGAAATTATTTTCAGGAGTTCAGCAAATAAAATATTTCTAACTTTGAGCGGTAAATTTGAAAAGCTAAATATGCCACTTGTCAACACTTTTATAAAATGGTTCAATTTTAAGAGGAATTACCAGATTGAACTCTACAACGATCACCCACATGAAATTCAGAAAGAAACATTACTGAATCTTCTCAGAAAAGCAAAGGATACCCATTGGGGCCGGAAATACAACTACGCTGAAATGCGTTCTGAAAAAGTTTTTCAGGAAACAGTTCCGCTACAGACTTATGACGACATCCGTCCGTATGTCGACAGGTTGCGCGCCGGCGAAAACGATGTGCTCTGGCCCGGGACCGTAAAATGGTTTGCAAAATCATCGGGGACCACCAGCGACAAAAGCAAGTTTATTCCGGTTACAAAAGATGCGCTCGAGGATTGTCATTTGCGCGGGCCGCGCGATGTTTTCGCCATTTACATCAACAACTACCCCGACACAAAAGTATTGCTGGGCAAAACACTTATTCTGGGCGGCAGCCACGAAATAAACAACGTAAACAACAATTCGTATTACGGCGATTTATCTGCAATTCTGATTGAAAATGTACCTTTCTGGACCGACTTTATCCGCACGCCACCTGCAGAAATTGCACTCATAGGAGAATTCGAAGAAAAAATTGAACAGATTATAAAAACTTCGCTCGACCAGAATGTAACTTCGCTGGCGGGAGTTCCATCGTGGTACCTGGTACTGCTAAAACGGGTGCTCGAAAGAACCGGTAAAAGCAACATTCTTGAAGTTTGGCCCAACCTCGAGGTTTTTATTCATGGCGGGGTAAATTTCGATCCGTACCGCGAGCAGTATAAAAAGCTCATTCCTTCGGACCAAATGCAATACATGGAAACCTACAATGCATCGGAGGGATTTTTTGCCATTCAAAATGACCCGGCAAAAAAAGATATGCTTTTAATGCTCGATTATGGCGTGTACTACGAATTCATACCGATGGAAGAATTCGGAACCGAAAACCCAAAGGTGCTGCCCCTGGAAGAAGTGGAACTGGACAAAAATTATGCGCTAATTATTTCTACCAACGCCGGATTGTGGCGATACATTATTGGCGATACCATAAAATTTACATCCAGAAATCCATACAAAATAAAAATCACCGGCCGCACCAAACATTTTATCAATGCTTTTGGCGAAGAAGTTATTATCGACAATGCCGAAAAAGCACTGCAGGAAGCCTGTAAAAACACCGGTGCAATTATAGAGGAATACACCGCCGGTCCGGTTTTTATGGGAACAGAGCAAAAAGGCGCTCACCAGTGGATCATTGAATTTGCCACAGAACCCGACAACCGTGAGAAATTTATTAAAACCCTGGATGAAGCGCTGCAGTCGCTAAACTCCGACTACGAAGCCAAACGCCACAAAAGTATAACACTTGAAATGCCACACCTGGTGGTTGCACCCAAGGGAACTTTCTACAACTGGATGAAAAAACGGGGAAAGATTGGCGGGCAGAACAAAATTCCGAGGCTTTCGAACGACCGGAAATATCTCGATCAACTTTTAAAAATGATACAGGAATAAATTTCTATATTTACTTTCAAATTAAAAAACTAAATTGAAATGCATATTGCAGTAGCAGGAAATATTGGCGCCGGCAAAACTACCTTGACTCAATTATTGGCAAAACATTATAACTGGACACCCCATTTTGAAGATGTGGATGAAAATCCGTACCTGAATGATTTTTATAACGAAATGCAGCGCTGGTCGTTCAACCTGCAGATTTATTTCCTGAATTCCCGTTTTCAGCAAATTATCGATATCCGCAAATCGGGCAAAACCATTATTCAGGACCGCACCATATATGAAGATGCTGAAATTTTTGCGCCTAACCTCCACAGCATGGGACTGATGAGCACCCGCGATTTCAAAAACTATAAAGCACTTTTCGATTTGATGGTGAGCCTCATTCAGCCGCCTGACTTATTGATTTACCTTAGGGCATCCATTCCAACGTTAGTGAATCAGATTCAAAAACGTGGCCGGGAATATGAAAATTCCATCCGGCTCGATTACCTGAAGCAGCTAAACGAGCGTTATGAAAACTGGGTTAATGGTTACAACATGGGGAAATTGCTTATTATCAATGTCGATAAAATGGATTTCACCGAAAACAAAGAAGATTTGAGCTCTATCATCGATAAAATCGATGCTCAAATTCATGGACTGTTTTAATCCATTTCACTAATCTGATTCAAAATACCGGGCCACTGCTTTTCGGGCAGTTTCGCTCCCATCACTTCTACTGCTTTCCCGGAAACAAGTGCGGCAATTCTTCCGCATTTTTCGAGGCTGAAATTATTAGTGTAGCCGTATAAAAATCCGGCAGCATAGTTATCTCCGGCGCCGGTGGTATCAAGTGGTTTCGCTTCAATTACCGCCACGTTTACCCGTTCTTCTCCGCGTTGTATAATCGAACCGGCTTTCCCGATTTTCACCACGGCAATTTCACAAACCGAAGCAATTTCAGTAGCGGCCTGCTGTGGCTCTTTGCCGGTAAAAGCCAGCGCTTCTTCTTCGTTGGCAAAAACAATGTCAACTTTTTCAGCAATCAGTTTTTGCAGAAACTCCAGGTTTTCTTCCACAATATTGAAACTGGAAAGGTCGATGGCAATTTTCAATCCTTCGGTTCGTGCCAGATCAATGGCGGTTTCAATCAATTTATGATCCTGCACCAGGTATCCTTCGATGTAAAGAATGGAGTAACTGCTGAATATTTCACGCGAAAGTTCTTCAGTTTTCAAATCGGCAGCAGCCCCCAGGTAAGTGGCCATTGTCCGCTCTGAGTCAGGGCTCACCAGGCTCATTACCCGCCCGGTATCTTTTTCACTTATGAAAAGATGCGTTTGAATATTATTTCGCTTAAATTCATCTTTAAAAGAATTTCCCAGTTCATCTTCGCCAATTTTACCAAGGTAACCACAACTGCCACCCAAACTGGCAAGTGTATGAATGGTATTGGCAGCCGAACCGCCGGTAGACAATTCCCGCGCACTGAATTTTGTGGCATCGTAAATTTTTCGTGAAAGCTCTGCATTAACCAGCGTCATGCTTCCACGAAGCAATCCAAAATCAGTTAACACTTTATCATTTTCCAGCACATTTATTACATCAACCAAGGCATTGCCAATTCCCAGAACAGAAGGTGTTTTTTCTTTTTGAACCATATTGAAATTTTTACCGGCAAAACCGGCTGCAAATATAAAACTTATGGCAGCTTTTTACGCATTTGTGAACAATAAAAAAGGCTGCCGGAGAAACGACAGCCTTTTTTAAGAACTAACCTATCAAATTAATGACTGTGAGTATGAAAATAAAGAGTTTCAAAATTGCCTACTTTTTCACGGAGTGTATCGGTTATTTCCACATCGGTTGTTTGCTTGCTTTTCATGGCAAAAACCAAAATGTGGTGCAATGCTTCAAGCTGTTTCTGGTATTTGGCATAGGCCTCTTTGTTGTCTGGCTCTACAAGGCCAATGCGCTGATGCAAAAAATACTGGCTCACAATATCCTGAATTTTTTGAGCATGTTCTTCTTTGTTCACCACCCAGCGAACCAGTTGATTGTAATCGGGATTTGCCTGTGCCGACAATTCATTGATCATATTCATCGATTTCTCTACCGTTTCAATGTGTTCGTAAATCAGTGTGATTCGAACTGAATCGCCATAAATACCACAGGGAATTTCGCAATGCGCTTTCGACTGAAAGGCAGACAAGCTCAGCACACTTATAAACAATGCTGAAATAAAAATTTTACTTAAGTTTTTCATAATAATTTTAATTTTTGCAATTACTTTTCTGCCTACATAACAACAAAGCGAACATTTGGTTTGAAAATGATAAATTGAAACTAATCTTTAAAAAAATATACCTCCACTTTATCCGTCGATTTTTTATCGACCCAGTGCTCAAAACCGAGACTTGTTGCTTTATCGATAATCGGGGCGGGAACAAATGGTGCCTTTAGCTTATAAATTTTGTCCGTAGGTAATTTTTTCAAATCAGTTATTACCTGGTTCACGGGTTGCTCACCTTCTTCAAGCATTTCGCCGGCATCGAGTTCCGCATCAATTTTTTCCGCATCGAACCAGGCCGGGCGTTTTACATTGTAGTTCACGTCTTCCGAATCCTGAAGCAAATCCTGCCCCACCTCTTTACGCAGCCGGTTAATCAAATCCTCCACTTTTACATTTCCGATGGAAGCGGCCTGCTGCAATGTGGCTACCCGGGCAACGGTTTTCCGAAGCACCGGATTTTTCAGCTTTTTAAATGCAGGTGCATATTCAATGAGAATATCCTCCAGTTGCGGATACTGCTCAATTAATTGCAAAACCTTTGTTTTGGGGGTAATTATGAGAGTGTTATCTGTGTTCATTTTTCTTCACTTTTATACGACAAAATACGTTGTTCTCCTTCCAGTTTGCGGTATTCAGTTAAATCCTGCGAAACTTCCAGTGTTCCCAGATATTCGCCTTTTTCGTTATGAAGCGCAAAATATTCGATGTGAATAAATTTGCCATGAAGTTGAATCCAGAAAGGCGCGCGGGTTTCTTTTCCGCTTTTAAAATCTTCGAGAATTTTATCGACAATGTGCGCACTGGCCGGCGGGTGACAATGACGTACATCGCGGTTTAAAATGGCGCGGTTACGCTGGAAAATCCGTTCATTGCCCTGCGTGAAATATTTTACTTTGTCATTTTTGTCCACAAAAGTCATATCGAATGAGGCGGTATTCATAATGGCCATCAGTTCTTCCGCAGACAGGGAACCGGATGGCAGTTTTAATTCAGCACCTTCTTTTTGCAACTCATTTACCGATTCTGCCTCAAACCCTTCCGGTTGCCATTCAGTTGGCGGATCGTACAGACAAAATCCAATATCCAGCGATTGTTTCTGCACTTCGTACCAGTCGGCATCCGTTAGTGTATCCATCAACATCGGGAAAAGAATTTCTTCCTCCTTGGTAACCATCTCGGCAACGCCTCTGGCAGCCGGGCGTAATACCAATTCCACAGATGCTGTAAGTTCTTCTTTGGTTATTCCCCCGGTATTCAACACTTCAAGGCTTCCTTTTATTTGATCCCTGATTTCATCGTGTTTTCCCCACATTACTTTGGGCGGACCGGTAATTCCTGCCTGCTCCAGGTAGGGGAAAATAAGGTATTCTTTGCGCTGATAATGTTTATCAGCATCCATTAACTGGTTAAAATGTCCTTTCAGCCGGTTGATAATTTTCCCAAGGTTTTCTTCTTTGGTATGCTCAATGGTTGAAACCTCTGTCATCGCTTCTTCAGCTACCTTTTTCAATGCCAGGTTTTCATGAATCAGCACATCAACCGGGTGACCTTCGGGAACTGTTTGTGAAGAAGACAAATCTACACGTCCCTCAAGAACAGCAGAGTGCGCGTCGCAAAGTTTCAATACCTCTTCTTCGGGCAACCCTTCTGAAATCAGTTCCTGTTCCACCTCCACCACTTCACCGTACGGAATTTTGCTCAAACTCATCAGCAACTCGCTCCGAACATCTTTCTCCGGTTCGCCGTGATGCAATTTCAGAATCAATTCTTTTAATTTCGCTTTTCTGTATTTTGAATTATCAATTTGTTCACTCATAATTTGCGTTTTAAATTTTGAACATTGTCATCTAAAATTTCCAACACATTGAGATTTATTTAGTTTAGGAAGTCACCAACTAATCTCCATAAAATCCGGATTAAAAAAAGCTTTAATTGATTTGGGCTAATTTTAAAGCTTTCGGGAAAAGAATATTATTTTCGAGATGAACGTGAACATGCAGATCGTCTTCAAACTGTTGCAGCAGTTTTAATGTTACTTCATAGGTTTTGCAGGCATCTTCCGGAATCCTGTAATTGCCGGTTAAACGATTGATTTTTTCCATTGCTCCTCCTGCAAAATCGTGCTCCCCAAACATTCTTTCGATTTCCGACTTAATTGTTTCTTTTGATTTTGCTGATGGTTGATTCATCGTTTCCTTTATGGCCGGAAACAATACTTCTTCTTCATTTTTCAAATGTTGCCTCAGCTCTTTGTTAATCTCTTCAAAAATTTTGGCTACCTCAACCAATTCAGAATGGTTATTGCCATGTACGTTTGCAATTTTATCTGTGTAAAAAAGCAATTCGGGCAAGTGTTTCATTACAAATTTATGGTGAGTATTCACGATGTAATCACTCAAAAAAGCGGGATCCCAATCTTTAAAATTGTGTGAGGGAAAACCATGATCTGTTAATCCGCTCAATTCTTTTTCAAGCTCTTGCTGATCAATATTTTTGTTACTGCAGGCTTCTGACAATGTTTGTTTACCACCACAGCAAAAATCAATTCCGGCATTCTTGAAAATGGTTGCTGTACGAAAATCATTGGTTACTATTTCGCCTACAGTTAAGTTATCTTCCAATACTTTATTCATTTTTATTTTATTTAAATGTTCGGGCAAATATAGAAATTTTTTTACTAAAGGACAAAAAGGTCTTTTAGTAAAATATAAAAATTGCTATATTTGCACAGTGAAACAACAGAAATAAAATTGTTTAAAAAAGAGACAGAATACGCACTCAGGGCCCTGGTTTATATACAACG
>DATFJO010000588.1:0-4360 GCA_035269145.1 Tangfeifania sp.
CGAAAGCAAAACTGTATCGCCGTTTCGGGCGAGGTAATAGGCTGCTTTTACAGCTTCTTCCATGCCAGAGGCATCCACTACATTTTTCACTTTTCCATCAAAAGCAGCATGCAGTTTTGAGTTGTCTTTTCCGAGACAAACTACTGCTTTTACTTTTTCTTTTACCAGCGAATCCAACATCGAATAATCGTTTCCTTTGTCGATGCCACCTGCAATCCATACAATTGGTTTGCGAATACTTTCGAGCGCATACCAGGTTGAATTGTCATTGGTTGCTTTCGAATCGTTCACGAACTCAATCCCGTGCACTTTTAAAAAATGTTCAAGCCGGTGTTCAACTCCCTTAAAATCGGCCAGACTTTCGCGAAGTTGCTCGTTGCGAATCTCGAGAACCATACTGGCAATGCCCGCCGCCATGGAGTTGTACGTGTTGTGTTTACCTTGTAATGATAAATCCAGAATAGACATACTGAATTGTTTTTGGTTAATATTAATAATCATCCCATCTTCTGTAATTCCTGCACCGGGGTTTGCCGGCTCACCGTATCCAAACGGAACAGAAACAGGTTTTATCTCTTTCTTTTTAAGTTCTTTCTGAATTACTTCATCGTCGGCACAGTAAATGAAATAATCATCTGTTGCCTGATTTTGAAGAATCCGAAATTTTGAATCGATATAATTTTGCATGTTGTTGCCGTACCGATCGAGATGATCGGGCGTGATGTTCAGCAAAACAGCAACATCAGCTTTAAAATCAAACATTCCGTCGAGCTGAAAACTGCTGAGTTCGATAACATACACATCGTAGTTTTTTTCGGCCACCTGCCACGCAAAACTTTGCCCAACATTTCCGGCAAGCCCGACATTTAATCCGGCATTTTTCAGAATGTGGTAAGTTAAAAGCGTGGTGGTTGTTTTCCCGTTACTCCCGGTAATGCAAATAGTTTTAGCATCGGTAAATTGGCCGGCAAATTCAATTTCTGAAATCACCGGAATTCCTTTCTTCCTCAACTTTTGAACAAGCGGAGCAGTATCCGGGATGCCGGGGCTTTTCATCACCGTTTCAGCATTCAGAATTTTTTCTTCGGAATGTTTTCCCTCTTCAAACTCTATCTCGTTTTCTAAAAGAATATTCTTATATTTTTCTTTAATTTTCCCCAGGTCGGATACAAAAACGGCATACCCCTGCTTTTGCGCGAGTATGGCTGAACCAACCCCGCTTTCGCCTGCACCGAGTATGACAATTTTTTGTTTCACTTTACCTGACTTTTAAGGTTACTATTGTTAATACGGCCAGAATGATTCCCACAATCCAAAACCGGGTGGTGATTTTTGCCTCAGGAATTCCTTTTTTCTGGTAATGGTGATGAATCGGGCTCATCAGAAAAATCCGCCGCCCTTCACCGTATTTGCGTTTGGTGTATTTAAACCATGAAACCTGCAGCATCACCGAAAAATTCTCGACCAGGAAAATGCCGCAAAGCAAGGGAATCAGAATTTCCTTACGAATAATTACAGAAAAAACTGCGAGAATGCCGCCAAGTGCGAGGCTTCCGGTGTCGCCCATAAAAACCTGTGCCGGATAAGAATTGTACCACAAAAATCCAACCGTAGCCCCGATAAACGAAGCCACAAAAATAGTTAGTTCGCCAATTTCGGGAATGTACATGATGTTGAGGTAATCGGCATAAATAATGTTACCGCTTACGTAGGCCAGTACACCAAGCGTTGCGCCGCTGATTGCCGATGTTCCGGCAGCCAGTCCGTCTATTCCATCGGTGAGGTTTGCAGCGTTGGAAACAGCAGTGATGATAAAAATGATGGCCAGGGCGTAAACCACCCATTTTAGCCAGGAACTTGCATCGCCGGCCCAGGCAACCAGCCACTCGTAATTAAATTCATTTTTTTTGAAAAACGGAATGGTGGTTTTTGTTGATTTCACATCCTCGGTAACGTATTTTACAGTTTGCTCGCCTGTTTCCGGATCGACTACAATCTGCTCCAGGTCTTCGCCTTGTTCGTTTTGAACATGCACACGCACTTTCACATCGTCACTCAAAAAAAGAGTGGCTGCCACAAAAAGCCCCAGGCTCACCTGCCCCAGAATTTTAAATTTTCCGGCCAGGCCTTTTTTATTTTTCAGAAAAACCTTGATGTAATCGTCGATAAAGCCAATCATTCCCAGAAAGGCGGTTGTGATGAGCATCAGTAAAATGTAAATATTGTCGAGCCGGGCAAAAAGCAACGTTGGGATGATGATGGCTGCCAAAATAATTAGACCTCCCATTGTTGGAGTTCCTTTTTTCTGCATCTGGCCTTCCAGCCCGAGATCGCGCACTTCTTCGCCAATTTGTTTGCGCTGCAGCAACCTGATTATTTTTTTACCAAATGCCGTGGAAATAAACAACGACAAAATAATAGCCGCCCCTGAGCGGAATGAAATGTAGGGCAACATTCCTATTCCGGGTAAATCTGAATCTATCAGTAATTCATACAAATAATAGAGCATATTTTTTTGCCTTTAATCGTTTATTCCGAAACATTCTTTTAATTCTTCTACATCATCGAAATGATGACGCACCCCATTTACCTCCTGGTAATTTTCATGGCCTTTCCCGGCCACAAGAATTATATCTCCGGGCTTGGCAATCAATGTTGCCGTTTTTATTGCCTCTCTCCTGTTCTCAATAGAAACCACTTTGATTTTGTCGGCAGCCCCGATTCCGGTTTCCATATCCCGAATAATTTGTGCAGGATCTTCGGTACGCGGATTGTCGGAAGTAAGAATCACTTTGTCGCTTCCGGCAATGGCTTCCTGTGTCATTTCGGGGCGTTTTGTTTTGTCGCGGTCGCCGCCGGCACCAATCACCGTAATTACCTGCTCATTCCCGGTACGGATTCCAGCAATTGCATTTAACACATTCTGCAGGGCATCGGGAGTATGCGCATAATCGACAATCCCCAGCTTTCCGTCTACGCTTCGAATGCTTTCGAAACGACCCTTCACGGGTTCGAGGTTACTCAAATGAGTCAGCACCTCGTCTTCATCTTGTTCAAGGTTTCGTGCAACTGCATAAACCGCCAGTAAATTGGATGCGTTGAATTTCCCCACAAAGCGTGTCCACACTTCATGCCCGGCCAAACTGAGCATCATTCCGTTAAAATGTGTTTCAATCACTTTGCAGTGGTAATCGGCCATGGCACGGTTGGAATAAGTAAGTACACGGGCTTTTGTATTCTGAACCATTACCCGGCCGTTTTTATCGTCGATATTGGTCAGCGCAAATGCCGTTTTTGGCAATTCATCGAAAAACTGCTGTTTGGCTTTAATGTAAGCCGCAAATGTTTTATGGTAATCGAGGTGATCGTGCGTAATATTGGTAAAAACGGCACCCGCAAATTCAATCCCTCTTATACGTTGCTGGTGAACCGCATGTGAACTTACCTCCATGAAACAGTAATCGCAGCCGGCTTCAACCATTTTTGCCATTAACGCCTGAATTTTTAATGCATCGGGGGTGGTGTGCGAGGCGTCTTCTTCAATTTCATTTATCCTATAAGAAATAGTGGAAATAAGTCCGGTTTTATACCCCAAAGCTATAAACAGACGGTATAATAATGTAACGATGCTGGTTTTTCCATTGGTCCCGGTAATTCCGATAACTTTCATTTTTTGGGATGGAAATCCGTAAAAAGCAGCAGCTAATTTTCCAAGAAGCGTGAGTGAATCTTCTACTAAAACAAATGTGACATTGGCTGGCAATTCTTCCGGAAGTTCTTCGCAAAAAACAGCAGTTGCACCCTGATCCAATGCTTTTGATATATAGTTGTGGCCGTCGGTTTTTATACCACGCTGCGCAACAAATGCCACGCTTTCTTCAACCTTCCGGGAATCGAATTCAATCCCGGTGATTTCGCGGTCGGTTGCACCGCGAACTTCAATTATATCGATATGTTCAAGCAATGTTCTTAAATTCATTTTATCCAAGCGTTAAATAAACATAGGCGCCTCTTCTAACAGATGTTCCAGGTTTCAATGATTGTTTTTGTACTTTGCCTACTCCTTTCACCTGCACCTGCAAGCCGGCATTTTCGAGCAGAAAAACAGCGTCACTGGCTCCCATTCCGGTAACATCAGGAACTTTCCCCGCAGAAATTTCATTCTCTTCCAGTATGATTTGGTTTTCTGTTTTCTTCACTTTTGCGAGACTCGCCACAGACTGCCCTTTAATATTTTCAATCTCCAGCTCTTCAGCGAGCTTCAGTATTCTTTCAGGGTTCCCTTTTTTAATTTCGGGAAACTGAGGTTCGGATTCCGGTTCCTTTTTATCTTCTTCGGCAGCTTTTTCGAAGAGTATCT
>DATFJO010000589.1:0-3763 GCA_035269145.1 Tangfeifania sp.
ACGATTACATTTACGGCGTTGACAGCTATGGCGAACTGCGCTGTCTGGAGTTGTTAACCGGCGACCGAGTCTGGGAAGATCAGACAGCCGTGGATCGCGGCCGCTGGGCCAACATTCATTTTATTCAGAAAGAAGATAAAACCTGGATGTTCAACGAGCACGGCGAACTTCTAATTACAGAATTATCGCCTGAAGGTTTTAATGAAATCAGCCGGACAAAAATTATTGAGCCCACAAAGAAACAGCTACCGCGGGGAGTTACCTGGTCGCATCCCGCGTTTGCCAACAAGTACGTTTTTATTCGAAACGACAGGGAATTGATTTGCACCAGTCTCGAAAAAAAGTAGTTAAATCTGATAGAAAATGAAACTAAAATCAATTTTCCTGATTCTTTTAACCATTCTTGTTTTTATTCAGTGTGGACAAAAAGAGCCGGTAAATCCACCTGAACCATTTTTGCCGGTACCAAGTAAAGCGCAACTTAACTGGCACAAAGCAGAATACATTATGTTCGTTCATTTTGGCATGAAAACTTTTTATCCGAGTAGCGACCACATGGGATACGGAAAAGAAGATCCGCAGAAATTCAATCCCGTGAAATTTGATGCCAACCAATGGGTTGAAGCAGCTAAAGCGGGAGGATTTAAAGGTATTGTATTAACAACAAAACACCACGACGGTTTCTGCAACTGGCAATCAGATTTATCCCCTCATAACGTTAAAAATTCACCCTGGAAAGATGGAAAAGGAGATATTGTGAAAGAACTGGCCGAGGCCTGCCGAAATGGAGGTGTGTATTTTGGTATTTATGTTTCACTCATCGATAAATATTACGAACAAGCTCACAATGGTGATTATTCAGAATACGGGGAGTATTATTATAACCAGTTGAAAGAATTGAGTACCCAATACGGAACCATCGACGAATACTGGTTTGATGGTTACCAGGCCGATAATCTGACCATTGATTACAAAAAAATAACCAATTTAATAAAAACGGAGCAACCCGATGCAGTGGTTTACGATTCGGGAACTATGGTAGAATTTATGCCCGATCGTTGTTTGGCATGGCCAAGTGCACACGGGGGCATCAAGCCGGATCAAAATTACCGGGTGGAAATAAACGATACAATGCGCTGGTATCCCAATGAACCTTCAATTATTTTGCAAGGCAACTGGTTTCATAACAATACGCCGGTTGTCAGCCTCGATAAAATTCAGGATTACTACTTAACCTCTGTTGGTTATGGCGTTACCCCATTAATGAATGTTTCTCCGAATACCGATGGTTTAATCGATGAGGGTACCGTTGAAAGGCTGGTTGAATTTAAAGCCTGGGTTGATGAGTTACATGAAAACGATTTGGCTAAAGCTGAAAAGGTGAAAGTTTCATCTGACAGCTACCGCGGACAATCAAAACAATTCTCACCACAAATGTTAAACGATGGCAATTACGAAACGTATTTTGCCACAAATGATGATGAAAAAAATGCGGTAATTGAGATAGATCTTGGCACCACCAGGGAAATTGAGGGCATTATTATTCAGGAATATATTCCGCTTGGACAGCGGGTTGATGGATATACCATTGAATGCCGGGTTGATGGAGAATGGAAAGAAATAGTTTCGGGGATAAAGATTGGTTATAAACGTATTATTCTGGAAGGCAGGGCTTCAGCAAAAGATATTGAATTTCCGGCATCCGATGGCGTGCGGTTAAAAATAAACAATGCTCTTGCTTGTCCATTAATCAGTACTTTCCAGGTAGTAGGTAAGCTGGAAAACTTGTAGGTTAAAAATTTGGAACCATGAAAATTATAATATTGCTGATGATTGTAATTCTTTCAATTTCAGCATGTGAAAAAAAACAAATTTCAAAATCTCCCAATATTATCCTGATTATGTGCGACGATTTGGGATGGGGAGATACCGGTTTCAATGGAAATGAAATTATTCAAACACCAAACCTGGATATGCTGGCAGGAAGGGGAATTACATTTAACCGGTTTTATTCGGCATCGGCTGTGTGTTCACCAACCCGGGGCAGCTGCCTTACCGGACGAAATCCTTATCGCTATGGAATTCCCAATGCCAATTCTGGTCACCTGAAAACGCAGGAAATTACGTTGCCCGAGCTTTTGAAAGATGAAGGTTACGCTACCGGACATTTTGGGAAATGGCACCTCGGGACTTTAACAACGCAAGTAAAAGATGCCAACCGGGGTCGCCCAGGAGATTCTACGCATTACAGTATTCCTTCAATGCACGGGTACGATTCCTGGTTTGTAACTGAGTCAAAAGTCCCCACTTATGATCCGATGTTTAAACCTGCGCAGTTTGATACACTGAAAGGCGAAAACTTGCGTTTTGGATGGAAAGCGATTTCAGATAGAACGCAGGCAGAACCGTACGGAACTTATTACTGGCTCGGTGAAGAGACCACAGCCACTGAGAATTTGAAAGGCGACGATTCAAAAATTATTATTGACCGGGTAATCCCTTTTATTGAAGAAGCAGTAGGAAAAGAACAGCCATTTTTTTCGGCCGTCTGGTTTCATACTCCGCATTTACCAGTGGTGGCCAATGAGGAAATGATGAAGGATTACAATCAGTTCAGCCATCGCGAACAGCTTTATTTCAGTACCATCAGTGCAATGGACGAACAAGTTGGCAGAATTTGGAATAAATTGGAAGAACTTGGTCAGGCTGAAAATACAATGATTTGGTTTTGCAGTGACAACGGACCTGAAAGACGAACGCCCGGCACATCAGGTATTTTTCGTGAGCGCAAGCGTTCATTGTATGAAGGCGGCGTGAGAATTCCTGCTTTTTGTGTCTGGCCTGGTAAAATAAATCCGGGTCAAAAAACCGACTTTCCTGCTGTAACAAGCGACTACCTTCCCACAATTGTTGAATTACTGAATTTGAATTATCCGGATAATCGTCCGATTGATGGAATCAGTTTAAAACAGGTATTGGATGGAGAGTTGGTAATCCGGGAAAATCCAATCGGATTTCATTACCTGAAAAAATTTTCATGGGTAACCCAGCAACACAAACTGATAAGTACAGATAACGGCGAAACCTTTGAATTGTATGATTTAATCAACGATAAACAAGAGAAAAATAATATTGCAGGAAATAATCCGGAGATGGTTCAAAAAATGAAAAAAGAGCTCTTTGCATGGATGGAATCATGTGAAAATTCTGAGCAGGGCGCAGATTATTAATTGAAAATTATGAAGTTTAAAGTGAAGTTTTTATTGATTCTGATTGTTTTGGGCGGTTTTCTTTCAGGATGTAAAGAAGCAAATCAAACTGCCGACCGGCCAAACATTTTGTTTATTTTGAGTGATGACCATACCTCGCAGGCATGGGGAATTTACGGGGGATTTTTGGAAAATGTAGTGCATACACCAAACATCAGCAAACTGGCAGAGGAAGGGGCAGTGCTCGATAATTGCTTTTGCACCAATTCAATATGTACTCCCAGCCGGGCAACAATTCTCACCGGACAATACAGCCATCAAAATGGGGTGTACACTTTGTCGGGTGCAATGGATCCCGATAGCATGAATATTGCCAAAGTTTTTCAGAAGAATGGCTATCAAACTGCGCTGGTGGGCAAATGGCATTTGAAAAAAGAACCTGCAGGTTTCGATTATTACAATGTGCTTCCTGGCCAGGGACGCTACTGGAATCCGATATTGAAAACTGAAGAAAACTGGGAAGATGGTTACGGCGGTGGCGTTGAACACAACGG
>DATFJO010000590.1:0-2929 GCA_035269145.1 Tangfeifania sp.
TGGCATCACGCGGAATTTTGATGCCTACCATTTTATAAATTATCTGTACAAAACCACTACAGTCGATGCCAAAAGGTGAGCGGCCGCCCCACAAATACGGCGCATTGAAATATTTCAGCGCCTGCCTGATAACAATGCCACGCGGGTCTTTTAACCTCCCGTAAAACACCTCTCCGCCTGATTTATAGGTGTCTTTGTTCACGGTAAATTCTTTCAGATATGGTCGCCAAACCGGCAGCGTGCTTCCGGCAACCAGCATCAGGTTCTGTTCTTCGCTTTCGGAAATCAGGCTAATTACATCGCCCGAAACAGCAAACGGACGGGTTTCCAGTTTTTTTACGGTGCGCGGATGAAGCGGTGTAATCATTTTACTGTCAACCCAGCCTTCGTAGCCGTCCCAGGCAAGAATAACCCTGCTCCACCCTACCATTTCTTCCATAATCTCAAAATGCTCCCCAAACAAAACCTGGGTTACCATTTCACTTTTTTCAGAGGGTTCTTTTCGAACCGGAATAATACTTAAGCTGGAAATACCGTAGTTCATTCAATTAATTTCTTAATTTTATTTTGAAAAACTATATTGCACGCTTTTCAAGAATAAACACAAATCTATGAAAAATTATTTGTCGGCATTAAACACGATAAATTTGTTATTTGTATTTTATAAACAGATCGGTGTTTGTTCAGAAAATAATTTTAAAGATAAAAGGAAACACTCAAAATGGATAATATATTTAAAAGACTAAAAGGTTACAGCCGCATTTTTTACTGGATTTTTGTATTTCTGATAACCGCAGTTTTGCTTTTCCTGATATTACCCGGCGAACCGAAATTCAAATATGAATACCAGAAAGGATTTCCATGGAGCCACGAAAACCTGGTGGCACCGTTCGATTTCCCGGTTTTAAAAACCGATGAAGAAATAGGAGAAGAAATAGCAGAACAACTGCAAAACGTAATACCTTATTTTACATACGACACAACCACAGTAAAAGCCCAGGCCCAAAAACTCAGAACCGACTGGCAAAACCTGGCCGACTCAGCAGGCGCTGCCAATCCTGGAGTTATTCTGGAGTTAACTGAAGTGCTGAAAGGAATATACAAATCCGGGATTTTGCCGCGGTCGGTTGAAACCTATGAAATACTCGACGGGAAAGAAGAATTGAAAAAACGTACCGGGAATCTGGTCGAACGTACACCGATTAAAAGTGTTTATTCCGAAAAAACAGCTTACAATGCATTTTTCGATACCATCCGGCAAATGAATCAGAAATATCCTGAATCACAGGAAATTCTCATTGCACTGGAACCCGATAATTACATAGCCTGGAACCTGCAGTACGATGCTGAAACCACACGCCGCGAAATTGATGACATTACTGAAAATATTTCAAAAACGCGTGGAATGATTCAGACCGGCGAACGTATAATTCTGGAAGGTGAAATTGTTGACAACGAAAAATACCAGTTGCTCGAATCGCTGAAAACCAGCTATGAAAAGGAACGCGGTAAAGGCATTAACAGCTACATGGTACCGCTTGGGAAAGCTTTACTGGTGCTGGTTTTTATGCTGCTGCTTTTTACTTTTCTTTACATTTACCGCTACGACATCCTGAACCAGTTCAGCAAGCTTTCGTTTCTGCTTTTGTTTCTGGTGGCCATAGTTTTTATCACCAATTTAATCAACACGTTCCCCAGCCTGCACATTTACCTGGTGCCTTTTGCTATTTTTCCCATAATTGTGCGTACTTTTTTCGATTCACGCACAGCTATTTTTACACTGATAATTGCAACCATCCTGATTGGGTTTTACGCACCCAATAATTATGAATTTGTGCTAATGCAGGTAACTGCAGGTGTTGTGGCAGTTTTCAGCCTGAATAAAATGCATCGCCGGGCCCACCTTATCATGGCGGCAATTTGGGTTTTTCTCACCTATGCCATTGTTTTCTCGGCGCTCGAAATTATTTACGAAGGCACATTCCGATCCTATAATTATGAAATCCTGCAATGGTTTGCCCTCAGCAGCATACTTATTTTACTGGTTTACCCGCTGGTTTTTATTTTTGAAAAAATATTCGGATTTGTTTCTGATGTTACGCTCATCGAACTTTCGGATACCAACCAGCCACTTTTGAGAAAACTTGCTGAAGAAGCACCCGGTACATTTCAGCACTCGATGCAGATTGCCAACCTGGGCGAGGAAATAATCCTGAAAATCGGGGGGAACCCGTTTCTTGTGAGGGCCGGAGCACTCTACCACGACATAGGCAAAGTGGCCACACCCGAGTTTTTTATTGAAAACCAGGCCGTGGGAATCAATCCGCACGACAAAATAAATTACAAGCAAAGCGCAGAAATCATTATCGAGCATGTAAAAAGCGGTGTTAAAATGGCCAGGAAACATAAGTTGCCCGAGGCCCTCATTGAATTTATTGCCACGCACCACGGCACTACAAAAGCCAAATATTTCTATCTGAAACACCAGGAAGATAACCCGGATAAAAAAATTCAGGATAAATCGTTTATTTATCCCGGGCCGCTGCCGGTTTCAAAAGAAGCTGCCGTTGTAATGATTGTGGATGGAATTGAAGCTGCCTCGCGTGCAATGAAAGAAAAAACCAGGGAAAACATTGCAGAACTTGTCGAAAATATGGTGGAGCAGAAAATAAACGACAAACAGTTGGAAGAATCAGAATTAACGTTTAAGGATATTAAAATCATAAAAGAAACGTTATTGAATAAATTAATGAACATTTACCACGTAAGAATTGAATACCCGAAAGAGAAGAAAAGCGATTCAGAGGGAAATTAAATTCTTATTTTTGTGAAAATTTTAATAGGAAAACAGAATGACAAAATTGAAAAAATGGGGTTACCTTCTTCTTATTGCATTAGTTGTGGGGTTTGTTACAGGTTGTAAAGAAGA
>DATFJO010000591.1:0-10040 GCA_035269145.1 Tangfeifania sp.
GTCAATCGTTCGTTGAATTTTATCCGCGATAACAAACGCAGAAAACTGGCTCAGTCGATTGAAGAGATATTTTCGCCGGGGAAAGAAAAATCGGGTAACTTTTCTCCGGAAAAGGTTTCCGCTCCCGACACTGAGATTGAAAATAGCGAGAGGGCGGCAATTCTTCACAAAGCAATCGATTCCCTGCCGCAGAATCAGCGGGTGGCCTTCACTTTAAGCAAATACGAAGATTTATCATACAAAGAAATTGCTGCAGTTATGGAAACCTCGGTTTCTTCTGTTGAATCATTGATTCACCGGGCGAAAAAAAACCTTCAGAAAAAATTGTATATCTGCTACAAAAAGAAATGTATTTAACCGCAAGTTTTTTAAAATGAATGTGTCAAACTATAAAACAGAAAAAAGATGAAATGCAATACGCTACATAATAAACTGATTTTTTACCTTGAAGGTGATTTACCTGAAAAGGAAATGGAACAGTTGCGAATTCATCTTTCAGAATGTTCTGAGTGTGCTCAATTTGCCGGTGAAATGCAAAAAACACTGGGCATTTTGGAAGCCGAAAAATCGCCCGAAGTGAATCCGTTTTTCTTTACCCGGCTAAAAGCAAAAATGGAACAGGGAGCTGAGTATTCGGGAAAGGTATCCGGAAGGCCGGCGCTGATACGTATTATACAACCGGCAATGTTTTCTCTTTTGTTGCTGACTGGAATTTTTTCAGGAATAAAAATCGGGCAAAAAGTGCAGGACCAGTTTTATGCAACAATTAGTGCCGAAGAACAGGTGATTCCTTACCTGAATGAAATGGACGCGGAACCGATTGAAGCATTTTTAATGGAGTAGCTTTATGATTACACGAAATAAATACCGGATTCTAATGTGGATAATTGTCATTTTGGTGGCCACCAACCTGGCGATGGGTATTTCTTACCTCTATTATAATCAGCAGGATAGAATGCCGGATGAGCAGGCTGAAGAAGCTGCCATCGAAATTCCGGCGCAGCAGCGGGCCCGGTTTTTCAGGGAACAACTAAACCTCAGCCGCGAACAAATGAATTCTTTCAGGGAGTTGAACCGTGATTTTAATCAAACAGCCTGGAGTATAACACACGAATTGCAAACGCTGAGACTTGAAATGGTCCGTGAACTCGGTGCTGAAAATCCAAACCTGGAAAAACTGGATTCCATCTCTTCCAAAATTGGATTGCTTCACGAGGACCTTAAGAACGAGACAATTGATTATTACCTCGCCATGCGCGAAGTGTGCGATGAAAATCAGCAGCAAAAACTGAATGAAATTTTCTTGGCAATGCTGCAGAAAAACGAAGATATTAAACTGCCCCGAAATGGCAGAATGCGAAACAGAATTCAACAATAAACATTAAAAATCACAAAAAATGAAAACACTGAAAATCAGAAGGATTGCGCTTGTATTTTTGACACTCGTTTTAACCGGAAGCACCGTTTTTGCACAGGGGTGGAGAGGTGTAAATCGTGCAGGTTACGGCAGAAATCTGAACCTGTATGCTGATACAACTCAGTTAACCTGTATCAATATGATCCAGGGGCTTACAGAAGATCAGAAAGCTGAAATTAAGACGATGGAAGCGGATCATCAGGACGCGATGGCAGAATTACGAACTGAGCGGCGCTCAACCACCGATGCGATTGAAAAAAATGAAATCAGGGGTAAAATGCTCAGGAAGGTAAAAGCACATCGCGAAGAAGTGCGCAACCTTTTAACCGAAGAACAACAGCAGCAATACGATTTGCTGCAGGCCCGGAATCAGGGCTGGCGGCAAGGTTTTGCGCAAGGTAAAAGAAACGCTTCCAAACGTGCTGGTTTTGAAGGAAGGAACAGCTACGGAAGAGGCAGTTCCGTTGCGGGATATGGCCGGGGAAGGGCAGAAAACGGACGACGGAATAACCGTGGAGGTGGTTGCTTTTTCTATAACTAATTGAAAAATTTTATTGCTTAAATCAGCATTTAAAACAGTAAGCAAGAAATAAATCCCGGAGTTTACTTCGGGTTTTTTTTGCAACCAGCTTTACTTGGTTGTCTTTTTTTCAGGAATTAATTTTGTAAACAGAAATATTTGTATTTTTATTGAAACCGAAAAAAAATGGAATTTTGAAAGACAATAAACAAACCATATCAGGAAATCAGTATTCAAAATATTTCTCGGAAGAATCGCTCTGGAACAAGATAAAAAAGTTTTCGAAAACAGCCGGGACAACCGTTGTTTATGCAGCTCTGCTTTTGTTTTATGTAATGAAATCAAAAAATGTATCGGTTAAAACCAAAATTTCGATTGCAGCAGCGCTTGGCTATTTTATTTTGCCCACCGATGCCATTTTTGATTTGGCACCACTTGTTGGATACACCGATGATTTGGGTGTACTGATTTTTGCACTTTCCCAGGTTTCTTCAAATATTACCCCGGAAATAAAAGAGCAGGCGCGCCAAAAGCTGGGTGAGTGGTTTGGCGAAATAAACGAAGAAGAACTGCTGGACCTGGAAAGCAAAATATTCTGAACTTCCGATTAAATTACTGACACACAATTTCTTAATAAATGTTAATAAGAAAATTTTGTCAAATTATGGCATTCTTTTTGGGATTATAATGCTGAACATTGTTTGAACAACACCATTAAAATGGTGATATCGTTCTGTTTAACATGGCTTTGATCCGTTTGTTTTCGCGGATCTGTTTTCTGTTTTAAAACGAAGGAGATACAAAACCTTCGAACTTGTTTGTAAATAGCCGGCTGATAAAGCCGGCTATTTTAGTTGGGTAAATCATTGCGATTCCCTGACAAGCAAAAAAGAAAACTTTTTATCATACCTCATTTCATTTACCTTTGGCGCATTAAAATCATGCATGATGATTGACTTTACCTTGCTTCAGTGGCTGCTGCTTTTTCTGTGCGCATTATTTATCGGGATGTCGAAAGTTGGAGTACCGGGCGTTTCCATGATAGTTGTGCCGGTGCTGGCTATAATTTTTGGTGGAAAAGCATCCACCGGAATTCTTCTGCCAATTTTAATGATGGCCGATTGGTTTGGGGTAGGGTATTACCACCGGCATGCAAAGTGGAGCTATTTATGGAAACTGCTTCCCTGGGCATTTGTGGGAGTTGGAATTGCATTGTGGGTAGGCGAAGTGGTGAACGATGTATGGTTTAAAAACATCATTGCCATCATGGTTTTTATTTGTATCGGACTGATGCTTTGGAAAGACCGGAAAAAAGACAGTAATTTTTTCCCGGATACCTGGTGGTTCGCTGCTTCGATGGGGGTTTTAGGCGGTTTTGCAACCATGATTGGAAATGTTGCAGGGCCAATTTTTGCAATCTATTTACTGGCCATGCACCTGCCCAAAAATAATTTTATTGGAACCCAGGCCTGGTTTTTTCTGATTATCAACATCAGTAAATTTCCGTTGCATATTTTTGTTTGGAAAACCATCACCTGGGAATCGCTTAAACTCGATTTTATGCTTTTGCCCGGAATTGCACTGGGGGCTTTTCTGGGTGTTTTTCTTGTGAAAAAAATTCCGGATAAAACCTACCGTGCAGTTGTCATTATTGTAACAGCATTATCCGCATTTCTTTTGTTGATTTAAAAGTTGCAGGGAACAGATTTGGCAGGGTTTTCTTACATTTGAGCTATTAACGGAACAGATAAAAATAAATTAGATGGAACCGCTAACGCATTTTTTTATCGACAAGAAGATCGATAATATTTTGGATGTAGGAACCGGGAAAGGTGCCTTTATCCAGGTTTTACAAAATATTTTTAATGATGCCGAAATTACAGGAGTCGATCCTGATGAAGAGGCTTTAAAAACAGCACGGGAGGCATTTCCCGGATTTGTTTTTAAACAGATGCCTGCCGAGAAACTCCGGCTTGAAGATAATACTTTTGATTTGGCAAGTATTTCTATGGCAATGCATCACCTGCGGAAAATCAACCGCGGACTTTGGGAAATGAAAAGAGTTGTAAAGCCCGGCGGATGGATAATTATAAATGAACCCATAACCGATAATTTAAATCCGGCACAGGAGGTTCACAGGTTGTATCATCACTTCCGAAGCAAAACAGACCGGCTGACCGGAATAAACCATCGTAAAACCTTTTCGAAAAATGACATCCTGCAAATGTTGAAAACTGCAGACATACCGGTACAGTTTTTCTTTGAACACAATGATTCTTATGAATTGATTACAGACAAAACTGAACTGGAATCGCGAGTGCAGGTACTTGAAGAAGCACTGGAGCGGATACATGGCAGGGAAGAGTACGAAACAATGAAACCTCAAATTGAAGAGTTCCGTGCGAAAGCACTGAAATATGGATTTCAACTGGCTACCCGGCTGGTAATTGTTGGGCGTGTGAAATAATTTCTACCCTCTTAACGCTTCGGCACCGCTTACAATTTCCAGAATTTCGTTGGTAATTGACGCCTGGCGTTCTTTGTTGTACTGCAGTTTCAGGTCTTTCAGCAACTCGGTGGCATTATCGGTTGCCTGGTGCATCGATGTCATTCGGGCGCCGTGTTCTGCCGCATGCGAATCAAGCAGTGCTTTGTAAAACTGGATTTTCAGTGATTTTGGAATCAGCTCCCTGATAATAAATTGCTTGGAAGGCTCAAAAATATAATCGGTTGCATTGCCGTAAGGTTGGTCACCGGTTTTTTCAACTTCCACGGGCAGGAATTGTTCTGCTGTATTGATCTGAACAGCAGCATTTTGGAACTGATTATAAACCAAATCGATGCGGTCGTATTTTCGATCGGTAAACGATTGCATTAAGGAAGTAGCCAGTTCGTCGATATGTTCAAAATCAAGATGGCTAAAAAGCTCGTTTTCATCGCCAATAACTTTCATTCCTCTTAATTTAACCTGTCGCTCGCCCTGTTTCCCGATGCATAAAAAACTAACATTGCCCATTTCGTGCTGCGGGCTGTAATGGGATTGAACATGCCGTACTGCTTTTTTGGCAATATTGGTGTTAAATCCTCCGCAAAGTCCGCGGTTCGACGCTATTAAAACAATCAGTACTTTTTCCGGTTCCCGTTCCTGTGTGTAAAGCGAACCTTCCACTTTATCGATATTGGAACTGATGGCTACCAGAACTTCATGAAGTTTATCGGCATAGGGCCTGATTTGCAAAATGGCATCCTGTGCTTTTTTCAGTTTGGCGGCCGATACCATTTTCATGGCGCTGGTTACCTGTCGGGTGGTTTTTACCGATGAAATCCGGGTGCGTATTTCTTTTAATCCGGCCATGTTTTTTCTTATAAACTAAATACTGATTCTTTAATTAATAATTGTTAATTCCTGTATTGCATGTCAGTCACTCACTTTTCTGTTCTATGCAATACTTTTCTTTTCCTGGGGTTTATATTTGATTGCCACTTCAGCAGCTACATCACGAATGGATTTTTCAATTTCATCGTTTAATTTTCCTTCGCGCAGTTCATCCAAAATATCGCGGTGATCCATTTCCATGCGCTCCAGAAAATCTTTTTCAAACTCTTTTACTTTATCCGTGGGCACGGTTCTGAGCAGTTCTTTTACACCGCAAAAAATAATGGCAATCTGGTGTTCCACTTTCATAGGTGAGTATTGTTTCTGAGTCAGGATTTCCATATTTTTCCGTCCCTTGTCGAGCACGCGCATGGTGGCTGCATCGAGGTCGGAACCAAATTTCGAAAAGGCTTCCAGCTCGCGGAATTGCGCCTGGTCGAGTTTCAGTGTTCCTGCAATTTTTTTCATTGACTTAATCTGGGCGTTTCCTCCCACACGCGAAACAGATATACCCACGTTAATTGCGGGGCGGAAGCCTGAGTTAAAAAGGTTCGATTCCAGGAAAATCTGTCCGTCGGTAATCGAAATAACATTGGTGGGAATGTAGGCTGAAACGTCGCCTGCCTGGGTTTCGATAATTGGCAGCGCAGTTAAAGATCCGCCACCTTTTACTTTTCCTTTTAAACCTTCAGGAAGATCGTTCATTTGTTTGGCGATTTTATCCGACTCGATGATTTTTGCCGCGCGCTCCAGCAAACGTGAGTGCAGGTAAAATACATCGCCCGGGTATGCTTCGCGGCCCGGTGGACGGCGGAGCAGCAGCGAAACTTCGCGGTACGAAACTGCCTGTTTCGACAGGTCGTCGAGAATAATCAGTGCATTGCGCCCTGTATCGCGGAAATATTCTCCGATAGCCATTCCTGCATACGGTGCATAAAACTGAAGCGCTGCAGGGTCGGAGGCTGTGGATGAAACGATAATTGTATAATCCATTGCACCGTGTTTATCGAGTGTGGCCGATATATTTGCCACGGTAGATCCCTTCTGACCGATGGCTACATAAATGCAGTAAACCGGTTCGCCTTTTTCAAAATTTTCCCGTTGGTTTATGATGGTGTCGATGGCAACTGCTGTTTTTCCGGTTTGGCGGTCGCCAATTATTAATTCTCGTTGGCCACGCCCAATCGGAATCATGGCATCAATGGCCTTTAGTCCGGTTTGGAGGGGTTGCTTAACCGGCTGCCGGTAAATTACGCCAGGTGCTTTACGTTCAAGCGGAAGTTCGATTAAGTCACCTCTTACCGGGCCTTTTCCGTCGAGCGGTTCGCCAATGGTATTTATAACCCTGCCAACCAGTTCTTCGCCCACGTTAATTGAAGCAATCCGGTTTGAACGTTTTACTGTGTCGCCTTCTTTCACCGCTTCCGACGATCCTAAAAGCACTGCTCCCACATTGTCTTCTTCAAGGTTCAGCACAATGCCTTTTATTCCGCTGTCAAACTCAATCATTTCATTTGCTTCAACGTTTGAAAGCCCGTAAATTCTGGCAATCCCGTCTCCCACCTGTAGCACTGTTCCAACTTCTTCCAGTTCAACTTCAGATTTAAAGTTTTCCAGTTGCTGCTTGAGTATTTCAGATATTTCAGCAGGTTTTATATGATTCATTTTGTATCAGTTTTTCTCTGTAACTATTTTATACTTGTTTTTTAAGTAAATCTTGTTTTATATTTCTGAGTTGAGTTTTTATGCTGGCATCTAATTGTTTGTCGCCTACTCTAAGAATAAGTCCGCCAATGATATCGGGGTTAACCCGGCTGGTCAATTCAATTTTTCCACCCAGCTCTTTTTCCATTATTTTTTCAATTTCAGAAATAAATGCCTTGTCAATTGCAATGGCTGTGGTTAATATGGCTGGTTTAATGTTTTTTTCGCGACGAATAAAATCCAATGCATCGCGGCTTATTGCCTGAATAAATGTTTCGCGGTTATTACGGGTAATCAGCAACAAAAAATTAAGTGTAACCGGATGTACTTTATTTTTGAAAATTTGGGAGATAAGCCGGGTTTTTTGGGAAGTTCTAATCACGGGACTTTTGAGCAGCAGGTTAAAGTCGGCGGAGTCTTTGCAAACACCGTGTATCAATTCCATATCGTTTTTGAGGGAATCAATTATTTCTTTCTCTTTGGCCAGGGAAAAAACAGCCCTGGCATACCTCACTGCTATTGCGCTTTCATTCATTTTGTCAATTCAGCTTAATTCCGTCCATTAGTTTTTTTATCATTTCTTGTTGTTTGCCCTCATCGTCCAGTTCTTTCCGGATTACTTTTTCGGCAATCATTAACGAAAGTTCAGTTACCTGCTGTTTCATTTCATTAATGGCTTTTGCTTTTTCATTCTGAATTTGATTTTTGGCATGTTGAATGCTGATTTCGGCATTGGCATCAGCTTTTTGTTTGGCTTCGGCAATTATTTTGTCTTTTAATTCCAGGGCCTCATGCAGTATCTTTTCTTTGTCTTTTTTTGCTTCGGCCATAATTTTTTCGTTGTCAGCTTTCAGGGTTTTCATCTCTTTTTTGGCCTGTTCGGCTGCCTGTAAAGCATTGTCGATGTTTTTTTCACGTTCATTTAAAGCATTAAGAATCGGCTTCCATGCAAATTTCCCCAGCACAAAAGCTACAACGCCAAAAATGATAACCATCCAAAAAATCGTACCTACATTCGGAGTAACTAATTCCATAATCAGAATATTATCGGTAAAAGAAAATTTTCAAAAAAAACTGAAACAGTGCTGCGGCAATCCCGCAGATCACTGTTTCGGTTTGTTTGCTATACAAACAGAACGAGCGCACAAACGATAACAGCAAAAAACGAAACACCTTCAATCAGGGCTGCCGAAACAACCATGCTCGAACGAATGTCTCCGCTGGCTTCGGGTTGGCGTGCAATGGCTTCCATTGCAGCGGCCCCGATGCGGCTGATGCCGTAACCTGCGCCAACAGCGGTTAATGCTGCTGCAAAGGCAGCAGCCAGTTCTGAATAACTCGCTGCGTTCTCTCCGGCCTGAAGCAATACAGTTAAAATAGCTGATAACATAGCATTAAATTTAAATAATTAGTATTAATGTTCTTCTGCCGTGGCCATTCCAAAATAAAAGGCCGACAAAAGTGTGAAAACATAAGCTTGTATAAACGAAACCAATACATCGAGCAGCATAATAAAAACTGCAAACGCAATGGATATTGGGCTAACGCCATATCCCGCAGCAGGTCCCATCAAACTGCTGAAAATAAATATAAGGCTCAAAAATACGGTAACAATCATGTGCCCGGCCAGCATGTTGGCAAATAAACGTACCATTAAAACAAATGGTTTTGTAATCATACCGGTTAGTTCGAGCAAAGGCATTAACGGAATGGGAAGTTTCAGAAAAACAGGCACGTCCGGATTAAAAATTTCTTTCCAGTAATGTTTGTTGCCGCTGATATTTGTTACAAAAAACGTAAAAAGCGCCAAAACCATTGTAACGGCTATGTTTCCGGTAACATTTGCCCCAAAGGGGAATATCGGGATTAGCCCCAGTAAGTTGTTAAGCAAGATGAAAAAGAAAAGCGAGAGCAATGGCGGCATGAATTTACGGTAGTTTTTCTCGCCGATTGAGGGGATGGCAATTTCGTCGCGGATGAAAATAATTACCGGTTCCAGAAGATTTTGGATTCCCGACGGAGCCCTGCCTTTGTTTTGCCTTGCTGTATGCGCTGCCGAAAATACCAGCCAAAAAAGTACAATTACCGATACAATGGCGCCGGCAATTGTTTTGGTAATTGACAGATCGAATGGCCGGCCAATTTCGTGGCCCTGGTTATCGATTTCAACAACTTTCCCTTTAAAACTTTCGCTTTCTGAAATGCGGAATCCGCGGTAATCTTCGTGTCCGTGGTGAAATTTGGAGGACATGAAAATATGCAGTTTTTTTCCGTCATGAAGTTCAGGATTGCTGCTGTACAAAATAATCGGAAGCGGTACGGAAATGTGTTTATCCTTATAAGTGGCAATGTGCCATTCGTAGGCATCCAACACGTGTTCAATGATAAACTCACCGGCATCAAAATTTTCTTCGGTGTGAGATTCGTGAGATTGGGAATTATCGTGTGTTTCATGTTGCTGCGCCGCCACCGGATTTAACCAGAAGGTAGCACACACAACTGTTACAAGCAAACTTTTGATTAATGTCGGCATAGCCTCATTTTCTTTTGAGAATCTACAAATGTAAAAGTTTTTTTCAAGCAGCTAACTTAAATTGACATATAATAATATGAATAATTGTATACGTCGTGTTTTTGATATGGATTTGCAAATACCTGAAAAATCCATTGGAAAAAACGACTAATCATGCTATTTTTTTTGTTGTGTAATCTTTTGTAAATCAAAAACTTCAAGAAAAGTGTAAATCAAGTATACTATTGCGATGCAAACCACAAAAACAGCAATATTTTCAGAATGAGTTATCAAAAAAACAATAGCAAACCCTGAATAAAGCACCAGCCTCAAAAGTGAAACAATCATGCTGCTGCGCACAAAAAGTGCGAATTTCTTTTTGGCAAGATGGAGTTGCCAGCTATGGATTAAAATGGTGGCCACAGTAAAAAATGCCAGCATCCAGGGTAAAATGGGGAGGTATTTCTCAGGATAATAAAAGGTGAAAACTATCCAGCCTGCTGCGACCAAA
>DATFJO010000592.1:0-2894 GCA_035269145.1 Tangfeifania sp.
CTTCACCACTTCCCAAATCCAGTTTTCCAATAATTCCAGAGCGTTGGGTGAAAATGTTTCTTCAATTTGCCCGTATTCAGAAATTGCCCCGGTTCTGCTTGTTTGAAACAAGTGGTTCAGTTTTTCCGGTTTCAGGATTTTGAAATCGGTATTTCCACCTTCTTTTAATGCTTTTTCAATGGCTGGCAGATTGGTTTCTGCAGGAACCTGCACATCGTTTTCTCCGATTAACGCCAACACGGGGCAGCCGACTTTTGTAAGCGCCGGATAAGGATCATACGTAAGGAAAAAACGGAACCACGGTGTATTCATCGCTTCAAGCTGGGTATCGATGGCTTCTTTCTGATCTTTGCTCATCGTCGTGTACATCCCGCCGGATAAAGTTCGCTGCAGCTTGTCGATGCGCATAGCAGAATCTTTTTCATTCAAAACTATTCTGAAAATATTCTCCTGCAACTGACGATTTTGACGAATCATTTCATCGCTCATTCCTGCTGCTTTCAGCGAGCGTTCGTTTTGCTGGTAAAGAATCTCTTCACCACGAATTCCCGGGCCGGCCAGTAAAACAAGAAAAGCAACATCTTCCGTGCGATTGGCTACAATCGGGGCTATTATTCCGCCTTCGCTGTGGCCGATTAAACCTATTTTCTGATGATTTATTTCCGGTCGGGTTTTCAAAAATTGAATGCCTGCAATCACATCACCTGCAAAATCTTCGCTGGTAGCATTGTTAATGTTTCCTTCCGAGCCTCCCACTCCGCGGTCGTCAACTCTTAAAACTGCAATTCCGTTGCGGGTCAGATAATCAGCAATCACCGCAAAAGGACGGTGTTCAAAAATGGTTTCATCGCGGTCCTGTGCGCCGGAGCCTGTAATCAAAACCACTGCCGGAAACTTTCCCATTTCTTTTGGTAAAGTCAATGTTCCGGCCAATTTCAGTTTCGATTCCGGATTAATATATTCAACATTTTCAGACATATAAGGATAGGGAGGCTTTGGTGTTTGTGGCCGCTGTAATTCAGCAACTTTTAGCTTTTTGGTAAGCGTAAGTGGCAACTTTGCGCCACGCTGGCTCCAGGTGCCGGTTAAAGTTGAATCATCCACAATTTTACCCATATATTCACCCATTATCATGCCAACCGCTATTTTTAAACTATCGCCTTTCAGTTCGGTTTTAGTTACAGGCAAATCTTTTGCGCCTTGCATCGGAACATCCATTTTTGTGATTAATTCGCCGGTCGAGTCAACAGAAATCTTAAAAATCAACTCCAGTTTTTGTGAAGGCAATTCAAGTTCTCCACTCCAATTGCCGGTAATTTCCTGAAAATTTAAATTCTGCGAGAAACCGGCCAATGAAATAAAAAATCCGCTAATGATTAGTAATAAACTCTTTGAAATGGTTTTCATTCGATAGTTTTAAGTTGTTTGAAACAAAGTTACAACTTCCTGCCAATTAATATTTATGCTCCTTAGTGAAACATCATTCGGAAGTTTTTTAATTTTTTTTTGACGATATTTGGCAACATGCAATCCGAAAAAAAACAGTTGGAAATTCTGCTTATGCACTATTTCAGGGAATCTTACAACATTTTTCCGGCAGGCAAACTAATTCCTTCCGAATCGCCTGATTTTATGGTCAAAATCAAAAAGAAGTTCAACCTGGGAATTGAGCTTACCCGGTTGAATCCTTTGAATGCAAAAACCCTGACAATAAAAGAACTTGAACGCGATCAGCTCAGAGATGAAGTCATTGACCGTGCAAAAGATATTTTTACCCAATCATCTGCTATAAATTTATTCGTAAAAATTCTCTTTTCAGATAAAGAGAAACTGAATCCCGGAAGCAGTGTTGTACTTTCAGCCCGATTAACAAACCTGATTCGTAATGCTGTTCAGGATAAAAATACAGGCGGCTTTTTCCACAAATTAATAACCGGCTCTTCATTACCGAAAGAATTGGGTGAAATTTTGATCATCCACGACCCGGTTTTAAAAACATCTGTGTGGGAACGTTCGAATAACCTGGGAATTTCTGAAAATGTACCTGAAGATATCCAGCTTGCCATTCAAAAAAAAGATGAAAAACTGATTCTGTATCAAAAACAACAATTCAACAGTTACTGGCTGATAATTACCACCGACAGATTGCGCGGAACAAAAAATTATAACCTTCAAAATAAAGTTTTAAACCAGCAGTTTCATTCACGCTTTCAGCAGGTTTTTCTTTTTGATTTAATGCGGGCGAACATTTTCCGGCTTGTGTAAGAAACCGGGTTGAAAAACATTTTTGTATCTTGAGATTTCACAAAATGGGTATAATACAATGAAAATAAACAGACGACATTTTATAGGCACCAGTGCACTAACTGCCGGCAACCTTGCAACTTTGAAGCTCAGAGCTTTTAACAAGGCACTAACCAGTTCAGGATTGAGTGAACTTTATAAAAATGATTTCAAAATCGGAACTGCAATAAGCAGACATACTTTTCGCAGGAATGATACAGAACTTTTAAACCTGATTAATAATGAGTTTAATTCTGTTACACCTGAAAATATGCTAAAATGGTCGCGCGTTCATCCTGCTGAAGACGAATGGCGATTTGAACCAACCGACCGTTTTGTGGATTTTTGTTTGAAAAACAATATGCACATTGTTGGTCATGTACTGGTTTGGCACAGTCAGGTGCCGCGTACTGTTTTTCAGGACGAAAACGGAGGTCGCGTGGATAAAACCACACTGATGAAACGAATGGAAAACCATATCGTCCAACTGGTTAGCCGTTATAAGGGAAAAGTTGATGCCTGGGATGTGGTAAACGAAGCAATAACATCCGATGGCTGGAGAAAAACCCCCTGGTATGAAATAGCAGGACCTGAATTTATGGAACGTGCAT
>DATFJO010000593.1:0-2728 GCA_035269145.1 Tangfeifania sp.
GTAAATTCTTTTGGGATTTCCTTTTTTCAGATCATTCAGAAACCGGGGCAAAGTAATTTCGGCTTCATTAAGAACCAGGTAATCAACTGTCTCGAATTTTTCGTAATCCTCTGTAAACATGGGGCCACCTGCCACAATTGTTTTATTCAACGATTTACACCGACCAATCACTTCAACTGTCGATTTATATTGGGCTGACATCGCCCCGATAAAAACCAAATCAGCCCATAAAATGTCTTTTTCTTTCAATTTTTCAACATTCAAATCAACGAGTTTTTTGGGCCAGTCACCTGGCAGCATCGGGGCAACTGTTAACAATCCAAGTGGAGGATGAGCCGCTTTTTTCGATACAAATTTTACAGCATGTTTAAAACTCCAGAACGTATCGGGATATTCCGGGTAAATCATTAAAATTTTCATGACATTGCGTTTTTTTTCTAAACATAAAGATAAAGCCAGTTACAGCAACAAAACAAAAAATTGGGATTTCTGACCGAAGAATGTGGTTATACCGGCATTTCGGGGACGAATGACATTGGCAGGGGACAACCGGAATCTGTCAGGCCGGATTTTCCAGTGCATTTTTTACGGAAAGCACATATTGCCGCGAAACATTTACCTGGCGCGGATAATCGTACAATTCGAGTTTTAAACCTTCGGTGCTTTTATGAATTTTTTGGATTGAATTTGTATTTACAATGCACGAGCGGTGACATCTTAAAAGAAAGGGATATTCTGAAAGTTGCTTTTCGGCCTTTTTCATTGTGCTCCGAATCAGGCGCCGGCTCACTTTTTCATTTTGTTTGTATATGATTTCGATATAATTTGAAGCGGCCTGAATCAGAATTATCTGTTCCGGGAAAAGGTGAAAATGTTCCGCCTGATTTTCCGATTCAAATTCAATAACCGGCTCTGCTTTGGAATCACTTTCGCCGAAATTATCGTCCATGTTTTGATTGAGCAGGTTTTTTATCCGGTTTTTCAAAAACTGATATTCATAAATAACCACCAGAAAAAGCACCGGTATCAGAGAAATCAGTACAATTCTTACGGTGAGCGGAAAAGTTATTTTGATTTGGCCAACATAAGCAGCAAAAAAAGCATAAGCAACAGTATTTAAAACAACAAAAAGAAAATGAAGCAGGACTTCTTTTTTGAGGGTCCATTTTCCCGAAATGAAAACTTTTGGCAAAAACGAGGGTATAAATACCCGGAGCAAAAGCAGCAGTAGCAAAGTAATTATACCAAATCCGGTTAAAATCAGTAATTTTTTGTTGAAATCGAAAGTTGCAGGGTCGAGTGGCTGAAAGAAAAGCAGAAACAAAAACACCCCGAGGCTCACCCCCGAAATTGATTGGAGGTTAAATTTCAGATCTTCATTAAAAGGATAATTTTTATTTAATGAGTTGAACATTTTTTACGTAAATTTGATTTTGCACCATTAAAATACAGCCAGCAACAAGTTGATGTCTTTTGCAGGAATATTAAACAGATTGCCCACTTCAGTGTTTGTCAGAATTCCATGGTAAATGTAAACCCCTTTGCGGAAACCTTTGGAGGTTTTAATGTAGTTGTCTACTCCCCCACTGTCGCCAATGGCCAGCAAAATAGGAATGAGAATGTTGCTCAGTGAAATGGATGCCGTGCGCGAAACAAGCGACGGTGAATTGGGCACACAATAATGCACCACTCCGTGTTTCACGTAAGTTGGATTGTTGAAATCGGTGCATCTCGATGTTTCGAAACAACCACCCTGGCTGGCGTTCAGATCGATAATAACCGAGCCTTCTTTCATCTGCTTCACCAAATCTTCGGAAACCTTAAATTTTGGTGTGGTATTAAACGACATGGCACCAATTACGGCATCGGCCGAAAAAAGGGCTTTTCGTAAAACCTTCGGATAAAATACCGAGGTAAAAATCCGTTGACCCAGCTTTTCTTCCAGTTTGCTCAGATCGTAAACCGAAGTGTCGAAAACTTTCACCAGAATACCGAGCGCCAGGGCCGCACGTGCGGCATATTCGGCAGCAGTGCTGGTACCGATAATCACCAGTTCGGCAGGTGTAACACCGGTAACTTCGCCAAAAAGTACTCCTTTGCCGTTGTGGGCATTGCTCAGGTATTCGCTGGCAATTGTAATGGAAGTAACACCGGCAATTTGGCTCATTTGGTGAACCACCGGCATGAAACCTTCTTCGTTTTCCAGATTCTCAAAGGCGATGGTGGTCACTTTTTTTTGCATCAGCTTCTTAATCGATTCGCTGCAATGGGCCTGTATCTGCATGCTCGAAATTACTGCCTGGTTGCCGCGCAGCAAGTCAATCTCATCGCTGCTGAAAGGCGCTACCCGCAATATAATGTCGCACTGAAACACCTCTTCCTTTTCTTCAAGAATTACCGCCCCGGCCTGTCGGTACTGGTCGTCGGTGTAGCTGGCGTGTTTGCCGGCATTCTTTTCAATGTAAATTTCGTGCCCGTAAGAGGTTAGCAAATCCACTGCCTGTGGTGTGAGCGGCACCCGGTATTCCACCTTGGAATAGTCGGAGGGAATCCCGATTTTAATTTTCTCACTTTTGCTTTTAATTTCAAGCATTTCCTCCTGGGGCATTAACATGGTTTTTGAAACCGACATATTTTCTGGTGATTTTTCCCGGCTTGTCATACTAACAGATTATTGGCTCTAATTGGCGGATCAAGTTACATTCAAAAGTGCAATTTTCAAAATAAC
>DATFJO010000594.1:0-15291 GCA_035269145.1 Tangfeifania sp.
CTGCCTTTTCAACATTCATTGCCTTCATCAGCAGTTTTGTTCCGGTCAGAATTTCATGTGTTTTTTCAAGCATCAACCGGTGGTCGGAAGTCAGGTAAGGTTCACATTCCACACCGTTAATCAGCAACACATCTGCCTTCATTCCCTTTGGCGGAACCAGCTTTACGTGAGTAGGAAAAGTTGCACCTCCCAGTCCAACAATTCCGGCTTCCTGAATTTTATTGACGATTTCCTTACCGTCGAGGTCGAAATCTTTAACCAGATTATCCGAACGATCAATTTCTTCCATCCACTCATCGCCGTCAACATCAATCTGCACTCCCTGTTTAGGATAGCCTGAACTGTCGGCTGAAAAATCAACCTTCTTTACTTTTCCTGAAACCGATGAATGAATGTTGGTGGAAACAAAGCTGCTGCTTTTGGCAATCAACTGCCCAACTTTAACCTCGTCGCCCCGTTTTACAACCGGTGTGGCCGGAGCACCAATGTGCTGGGCAACCGGGATGAAAACCGATTTTGGTAGCGGCAAATCTTCGATAGGTTTGCTGGCAGATAGTTTATTATCGGGTGGATGCACCCCGCCAAGTTTGAACGTTTTTAACATTCTGATTTTTATTTTGCGGTACTACACTCTTCTTTTTCTTCTTTCTTTATTTTGCGCGGTGGGAAGTTAAATTCCTCGATGGCATTTGTAGGACAAACAGGCACACATTTACGGCACAGTTTACATTTATCTGAATCGATGTATGCCAGGTTATTTTCCAGGGTAATGGCATCGAACGGACATTCTTTTACACATTTCCCACATCCGATGCAGGCCACTTTGCATGCTTTGCGGGCAACGCCTCCCTTATCTTCGTTCATACATGAAACTACCACCTTGCGGTATTTCGGAAATTTCTTTCTTAGCTCGATCAAATCTCTTGGACATGCTTCAACACAAGCTCCGCACGCTACGCAGTTCTCATCGATAATTCGTGGAATTCCAAGTTCGGGGCGCATTTCAATGGCATTGAAATCGCAGGAATCGTAACAATCGCCATGTCCCAAACAACCAAACTGACAATCGGTATCGCCTTTATAAAGCGATGCTTCAATGGCACAGGTGGAGGCACCGTCGAAATTACTAGTCCGGGGCCGGTGATCGCAGGTTCCGTTGCAACGGATGTAAGCAATGCGGGGATCTTTTTTAACGGCTTCAAGACCTAAAATCTCAGCCATTTTGTTCATTACCTCATTTCCGCCGACCGGGCAATACAAATCGTCCAGCTTATCAGATTTTACCGCTGCCTCGGCAAAAGCCCGGCAACCTGCAAAACCACACCCACCACAATTTGCCGCAGGTAAAATTTCTTCTACCTCATCAATCCTCGGATCTTCAACAACCTTAAATTTCCGGGCTGCAAAAAACAGAATGACTGCTGCCGAGGTTCCGATTACACTCAGCGTAGCTACGGTATATATAATTGTAAGACTCATAAACTAACTGATTTCTTCCACTTCGAATTTGAAAACTTTTTTTAAATTATCACGAAAAAAATATAATGTTATATAGTATGGAATTAAAATTCCGAGCGACAATAAACCTGACAACCCCTCTTTACCTGTGACCAAAGAAGTGATAATAAGGGTAAATAAAACCAGCAAAAACGGCAAAACATACCCGTAAAAAAGCGCTTTAAATCCCTGTGCCTCTTTTAAAAGAACTGTAATTTCCTGACCGGGAGAATAATTTATACCGTTTGTAATAATGTCGATTTCTTTTTCCTGAACATCGGAAATTGTGCAGGCCCCTTTTGCATGGCAGGTGGAGCAGGCAGACTGGTTCATTATTGACACAACAAGGGAGTTAGATGTCGCCTCTTTTACTAATGCCTTATGTTTAATTATTGTCTTCGTAATTTTCGCATTTTGCTATTTACAGTTTGCAAATTTATACTTTTATTCAAACACAGACATGCCAAAATTCAGTTTTTATTGAAATTCCATAATTTAGAAAAAGTCTAATTTAGCCTTTATTTTCCGAATTTACTTTTCCTTCAGCTTCTTCCCTAATCGACTCAACATCCCATGCACAATCGGCATCGTGAATCGAATAATCTTTCTCGGCCTGTAGTGTTTCCGACATCTGCTCTGAAAAACGCCTTGCTTCCTGTATAAAATGGGTTTCACCTGCTTTCCAGTGATCGTACAATTCCGAAAAAATTTCATCTTCATGGTGTTTGAAAATCCGGGATGAACGGTAGGCTTCGTACCTTGTAAACCCCAGATTCTCCAATGCTTTCGAGCCCAGTTCCAGCCCTGAATTAAAAACCTCGCGCTGAACAGTTTTCACGCCAAGCTTAAAAAACTCAAATGCATGAAATATATCTTTGGCGCGGGCAAGAATTTTAATATGCGGGTACTTTTTGCGAACGAACTGAGCAATTTTAAGCGCATTGTCGTATTCGGCCATACTTAAAATCAGCAGCCGTGCATTTTCTACTCCGGCCTTTTCAAGTACTTGCGGGCGGGTTACATCCCCGTAATAAAGTTTAAATCCGAATTTGCGCAGCACTTCGACATTTGCAGGATTATTGTCGATAATGGTTACATTAAAATTATTGGCAAGCAGCATTCTGCCAACCACCAGTCCAAACCGGCCAAAACCGGCAATAATAATCGGATTTTCAGATTCTTCCACTGTGTCGTAGTCAAGCCTGTTCTGCCATTTAGCCAAAATCGGGCTAACTGCCTTGTCGTTAAAAAGCAACAACAGCGGAGAAACAGCCATTGAAAGTGTAACAATCAGCAATAATAAACCGGAAGTTTGCTCATCGAAAAGCTGGCTCTGTTTCGAGAAAGAAATCAGTACAAAACTGAATTCGCTGGATTGTGCCAGGAGAAAAGCAAATAAAAATTCGTAGCCTTTACGCAACCTGAAAAATCTTCCGAGCATTAGCAATACAATAAACTTAAGTACAACCAGAGTAAGTACAAACCCGATAATGGTGACTGGATCCTCCACAAAAAGATAAAAATTTATACTTGCCCCCACAGAAATAAAAAACAGACCAAGCAACAATCCTTTAAACGGATCGATGGTTGTTTCCAGTTCGTGGCGGTATTCGCTGTCGGCCAGCACAACACCCGCAAGGAAGGTTCCCAGTGCAGGAGAAAGCCCAACTGCATCCATCCCCAATGCAATGCCGATTACCAAAAGCAAAGCCATTGCGGTAAATATTTCGTGCAAATTTGTTTCGGCAATAAACCTGAAAATGTATTTCGAAACAAAACGGCCAATAAGAATAATAAATGTGAGGGCACCAATAATAAACAACAGTTGCGCCCAGCCTGGCAAAGAACCAACAAAAGAAATCTCTTCCACTTCAGTTTCAGCAATGCTTAAATTGGTATTAAAACTTGCAAGCAGTGGAATTAATGCAAAAATGGGAACAACCATGATATCCTGAAAAAGAAGGACCGAAAAAGCTGAACGTCCTGCAACATTTTTGAGCAATCCTTTTTCAGTAAGTGTTTGTAAAACGATAGCCGTTGACGACAAAGCAAGAATCAGCCCGATTCCGATGGCTCTGTTAACCTGGAAATTAAAAATAAGGGCAACAGCAGCAATTAAAAGTGCTGTAAAAAGTACCTGCAATCCGCCCAGACCAAATATGGATCGCCGCATTTTCCAGAGCAACGAAGGTTCAAGCTCGAGGCCGATAACAAATAGCATAAGTACCACACCGAATTCAGCAAAATGCATTACTTCGCCGGCTTCATTACCAACAAGTCCGAGCACAAAAGGACCGATAATAATTCCTGCCAACAGGTACCCAAGCACCGAAACCATCCCCAGTTTTTTGGCCAGCGGAACAGAAACAACTGCCGCCAGAAGATAAATCAAAGCCTGAAAGAAAAAATCCTGGTTGTACATATCAGTCAATTATATCGTTTAGGTATTCGGCATTTTCCAAATCAACATTGTTCAGCTTATTGTCACGGAGCAACTCAATTGCATGCCGGTATTTCTTTCCGTATTGTTCAATTTCCTGTTTTTCGATGGTATGCGAACCATGTACCACAAAAGGTGGTAAATATTCCATGCGACACAAATTAACCGATTGGCGGTAGGGCACCAAAAACTGGTTGATGGTGTAACGGTTGCGCCCTTCAATGGAATAAACATCCATTCTTCCACCGGTAGAAATTACCGATAATACTTTTTTGCCCTCTAACGAACGGCCATGTATGCCATAAGCAAAGCCATGTTCCAGCACCAGGTCCATCCATTCTTTATGCAATGCCGGTGCGCTGTACCAGTAAAAAGGATGCTGCCATACAATAATATCATGCCCGAGCAGCAACTGCTGTTCTTTTTGAATGTCAATAAAAAAATCAGGATAGTTTTCATATAAATCATGAAAGGTAACACCTTCCAGATTTTTTACAGCATCGACCAACACCATATTGATCCTTGATTTATGAAATGCCGGATGGGCAAAAAGTATAAGTATCTTATTCATCTCGTAACTCTAAAATTAGCCCAAAAGATACATTTATTTTTTAATTTTAATTTTCAACTTCAAATTAACATTTTTCTTAAAATTTTTATTGCTGATAAATTCTGTCAACAAATTACCTGCATGCCGACTTTTATGCATGATGCCTCAAACTGAAAAATCAGGAGAATTAAAATGAGGGTTTTTACGGTAAATTTTAGAATAAAAACTACAAATAATCAAAATACCAAAAACCTGTATTCCAATTATTTAAATTTAAATTTCTTCTAAAGTTGCTTAATAATTTGCAAATACCACTGGTTACATATAAATTTGAAGCGTAAGAAAAAGAGTTCTTTGATTGGAATAAAATATTATCCGCATTGATTCAACTTTTGGTAAACTCAACAGAACATTTTAAACCGAGTTAGCTCAGCGGTTGTAAAAACAGGCCTTGTAGTCCCGAGCAATCGGGATGAGTCGAAAGACCGGTGGAAGTTTGAACAACCAGGCGCTCAAATCCTGTCATACAGGGGTTTTACGCAAACGGGATCGATGCGGATTTTTTTATTTTTGGGTTTTCTTTCTTACAAAAAGAAAAAGAATCAACAAAACAGAAACAAACACCGAAACCCGGGCAATATAATCGCCATACTTCACGTAAAAAGTAATTTCATCGTTTAGCTGAATTGTATCTTTAATGGCAGCTTCTGCCCACCATTCAGTGGTTTGAACGAGGTCGCCGCGCTGGTTAATAAAAGCAGAAATGCCTGTATTTGCCGAGCGGGCAACACTCCGGCGGGTTTCAATGGCGCGAAGACGTGCAAATGAAAGATGCTGCTTATAGCCTGGTGTATTTTTCCACCATCCGTCGTTGGTAATAATTACAATAAGTTCTGCTCCCTTTTTTACATAGTCTGTCAGGTATTCGCCAAAAACCGATTCGTAGCATATAACGGGTGCGGCCTTCGATTCGTCTTTCAATTCAAAAACTGAGGCTTCGTTTTGGCTGCCCAGCGAACCACTGGCACCACCAAGGTTTATAAAAATATTGCGCAAAAACCCAAGGTACCTCATAAACGGAATTTTTTCGACGCCATTTACCAGAATCGATTTGTGGTAAATCTGGTTTTGGCCGGTACGTTCAATAAAAATTGCGGAATTGAAAACATCGTAAAACCGGCCATTGTACTCGCGGGCAGTAATGGTTGCATCTTTTTTCGAATCGTAAAAAATGAGAGTAGTTGCGCCAAAAATAATTTCGGCACTGGGATACTCCTCAGTGAGTTGGCTCAATCTTCGGTAGTGGAAATTATTATGAAGCCGCGCTTCATCCCAGTCTAACGATGATTCAAAAATAGTTTCCGGTCCGATAATCAGGTCCGTTGTTTCATCTGCTTTCGATTTTGCCAGCCTGATTAATTTATCGAGTTTTTCATTTTCCGCCGCTCGGTCAAAACTTTCGGAATAAGGATCGACATTGGGCTGAAGCACAACCACCTCCAGCGGATCCCCTTTTTCAGTATAATCAGCATATCTTGAAAAAGAATAAAAAAGTGGCACTACCAATAAAATAATATATCCTGTTACAGGGTAAAACAAAGGTCTGAATCCGGCCCGTTTTTTTAAATTTTGCAGGATATTAAAAAAAAGGACATTCATGGTCAGAATCCAGAGACTGCCTCCGAGCGCTCCTGTATATTCATACCACTGAACCATTTTTATATTGTTTGCAAATCCGTTCCCGAGGGTTAGCCAGGGCCATTCAATGTCCCAGTGGAAATGAAAAAACTCGAAAGATATCCAGAATACAACAAGCGCCACATACCCCAAATTCGATTTGAAATACCTGCGGGCAGTATGCGCCAGCCACCAAACCAGCGACATCAGAAAAGAATTTACCACAATGGCCATCACTGCTCCCAAAAAAGTGGCATAAGCAATCCACCAGGTTGTTAATCCGTTCCATATTAAAAATGTCAAAAATGCATAAAACCAAAAGGAAACACCCCGGTAAGAATCTTTATTTTCAACATAAAACCGATCGATAAAAAGTAGCGGAATCAGGGCAAAAAAAAGTGTCCAGCCGGGGAAACCCAGCCAGGCCAGGCTCAGCAAAACCCCGGATAAAACAGAAAGTCCGATGTGAGTTAAACGTGACATACTACATTATTTTATTGGCAAAAACAGTTTGTTTCTTTTTACCGGTTCGTTCAAACACAAAATCAACCGTGCCTACTACCAGTCCGCCCCACCAGGCCTGGTTAACAATTACCTGCTCACCGGCTTTATTTTTTAGTTCCACAGGTTTTTCGAGGTAGGAATGGGTATGACCGCCAACTATCAGGTCAGTCTTCGAAGTTTCGGCAGCAATTACCATGTCGCTCACTCTATTTCCCCGGTAACGCAATCCCAAATGTGAAAGACAAACCACAAGGTCGCAATTTTTTTCATTTTTCAGAAAATGTTCCATTTCCAGCGCAACTTTAACGGGATCGTGGTAAACAGTATTTCCAAAATTTGATTCACTCACCAGGCCGTTGAGTTCAATTCCCAGCCCGTAAACTCCGATTTTAATTCCAGATTTTCGGAAAATCTTCCAGCGGGGAAATTTTCCGGACAGTATGGTCTCTGAAAAATCGTAATTGGAATTGATTAACGGGAAATGTGCATTGGGCAGCGGCCCGAGGAGTCCTCTCAAACCGTTATCAAATTCATGATTTCCAAGAGTTCCGGCATTGTAACCCGCGGCGCTCATAAGTTTCAAAATCAGTTCTCCTTTATAATAGTTGAAATAGGGAGTTCCCTGGAACATATCCCCGGCATCGAAAAGCAATGTATCGGGATTTTTTTGGCGGTAGTTTTTGGCCATTTCTGCAATCCGGGCCATTCCCCCTTTTCCCGAATAACGGGGATTGCTGCTTTCAAACGGCTCGATGTGTGTATGGATATCGTTGGTATGCAATATTGAAATGGTAACAAAATCTTCGTTTGCAAGCAATTCATACGGAACAGTTCCGAGAGTCAATCCCGCTGTTCCAAGCCCGATTTTTCTGATGAAATTTCTTCTATTCATTGGTGATTCTTTCATCGGTTTGAACATTTAAAATTTCTCCCTCTTCATGAAGTCTCTCCAAATGGGAAATGATAACATTCCTGATTTTCTTCCCGCTCTCCACAAACTCACTTCTTTGCGTAAGCATCTCCATATCGTCGCCTCCTTCGGCAATATAATCATTGGTTACCAACCAGTAATATTCATTATTCTGAAGCGGAATGCCGCCTACATTTATTTCTGTTGCTTTTCCGTCGGCAATTTTAAATCTCACACCTCCCACACTGTCTCCGCCTTTGCGGGCAATGGCATCTAAAAATTCGGCAATCTGTTTTCCGCTCAACTTCAAAAAAACCATTTCATTTTCAAACGGCATCAATTCATATACTTTACCAACAGTTATTTCACCTTCAGGCAAAAATGTACGAATTCCTCCGTAATTAAAATAAGAAATATCGGGCTGAAAATTATGTGGCGAACCTTTCAGAAGGCTGGTTCCTTCTTCAAGCAAAAGATCGGCCAGAAAATTTGTAAGGCCGCTTTCAGGTTTTCCTTTCACCATTTCCTGCCTGCTCACAGCAATTACCCGGTCCATATCTTTTCCCAACATTTTTTTATATGGGAGATAAATATGAACCAATTGGCTGTCGAGTTGGTTTAAGGAGTCTGAAACAACCATGTTATGCGCCATGGAAGAGGTTTTGACATAATGTGTTTTACAGGCTCCAAAAATAAAAAGCCAAGTTATTAACAATGCATAGGTGAAAGATCGTTTCATTATAAAAAGTAATATTAAAACTTACAATTATTTTAGCACCAAGTTTGTTATTAGAAGAAAAACAGTTAAAAAAAAAGTAATATGTTTGGTCCAAACTTACATATAAAAAAATATTTCAGAATTAATTTCATCATTTTTTTGACAGGAATGCTACTGCCTTTAATACTAAATGCACAAACAAAGGAGGTAGAGGCGAAAAAAGGGGAAGGCATATACCGTCTGCTAACACGAAACGGTTTATCGGCAGCCAAACACATGGATGCATTCATCGAATTGAATAAAAACAATTTGGGTAGAGACAATGCCTTGTTTGCCGGCGTAAAATATAAACTTCCCGATATGGGTGCTGAAACTCCGCGGGCAGCAAACGCACGGATTGCACGCTATGAAATTTTTGGAAATGATTATGCTGAGGTTGAAATAAAAAACGACAAACTGGACGGCGCCATTTATTACCTGATGGCCGGGCATGGCGGGCCCGACCCCGGTGCAGTGGGAACTTACAATAACCGCATTCTGTGTGAAGACGAATATGCTTATGACGTAACACTTCGCCTTGCGCGGAAACTGATTGAAAACGGCGCAACTGTATACATGATTACCCGCGACAACAATGACGGGATACGTGATGAAAGCTACCTGGAACCCGATAAAGACGAGCGCTGTTATCCCAACAGCAGGATACCGATTAACCAGCTTCGCAGATTGAAACAACGCACCGATGCAGTAAACGAACTTTACCGTAAGAACAGGGGGTCTTTTCAGCGGATGATAGCCATTCATGTAGATTCGCGCAGCGTAGGCGAAAACATCGATGTTTTTTTCTACCACGACAAGCGCAGCAAAAACGGAGAAAAAGCCTGCCGGATATTACAGGATAAGTTCCAGGAAAAATACGACCTGCACCAGCCGGGCCGCGGTTATCACGGAACTGTTTCTTCGCGTGGCCTTTACGTGGTGCGAAACACCTACCCGGTGGCGGTTTATATCGAACTCGGAAACATGAATCACCTGCGCGACCAGCAACGTTTCATCCTTCCGAATAACCGGCAGGCCCTCGCTAACTGGCTCACAGAAGGATTAATGAACGATTTTGAAACCAATAAATAACTGCGGCAATTGTGCCGGATAGCAGGCTTTTTATGAATTAAAAAATTCTTTCATGCTCGATAAAGGCATTTTTGCCCGGAAACTGATTCATTTTTTTACAGGAATCGTCATTTTTTCGCTCACTTATTTCACTGATAAAAACACGCTTTTGTGGCTCATTCTGGGCGGATCGCTGTTTGCATTTATTACATATCCAATAAAAAAATTTCACTTTTTACATAAAACAACTTACAATAGTTTTGGAACACTGTTTTATCCGCTGGGAATTTTATCGGCTTACGTGGTTTTGTACAACTTTCATTTCAATTATTTCAGAATTGCACTTTTACTGCTTGTTGTTTCCGACACGGCCGCAAACCTTACAGGAAATATCATTCATAAAAATATTTATTTCAGAATCACCAACGAAAAAAAGAGCCTGTTTGGATTGACTGCATTTGCACTGACAGCCTGGATTATTTTATACCTGTTTCTTCCTGAAGCGCTTTTCGGCAATTTTTTTTACGTAATTTTTCTGATTTTGGCTTCCATTAATTTCGAAGCGATTTCTTTCCGGGGATCAGACAATCTGAGCATTCCGCTGGGCATGGCACTGATTTTTAGCTCCGGAAATTTTTCTTCGGGAAACAATTTCAGTTACCTGGCATTTGTAATTATTGTAATGGCGGCTGGCTGTTACCTGCTTTACAAATGGAAATTTCTGACCCGCTACGGAAGTTTAATTGCCTATTTACTTGGTGTTTATCTATTAGGGATTTTGGGATTTTACTGGGCAATTCCGGTTATCTTCTTTTTTGCAAGCTCAGTGCTTTTTACAAAACTGAATGCCCTTACTAATAAAAAGCCTTCGGTAATTTCGCAATCCCGAAACAGTTGGCAGGTTTTTGCCAACAGTATGGCAGCCGTTGTTTTTTCAGCCATTTATCTTATTTCAAAGGATTCGTTCTTTGTTTTTCTTTTTTCAGCCTCGGTAGCTGCTGTCACCGCCGATACCTGGGCCAGTGAAATAGGGCCGGTTTTTAACCGGAAATGTTTTTCGCTTGCCAGTTTTAAAACCGGGAGAGCAGGAATTTCAGGTGGGGTTTCAGTAGCCGGAAGCCTTGCTGCTTTGGCAGGTTCATTCAGCATTGCCATTCTTTCCTATTACATCTTTTTTAATGATTTAAATTTCAGAATAATACTGTTAATAACTCTTTCAGGATTTTTTGCGTCGTTTGTCGATTCAATTCTGGGTGCATTTTTTGAACCCGTTTTATTGGATAGAAAATATTTCAGAAAAAAGATTTTAAATTCAAAGGAAAGCATCACTCCAAACGACCTGGTAAATATCCTCGGCTCGCTTTCAGCATCGCTGTTTTTTATATTGATGTGGTAAATTGTTTTGCCGCTAATTTATTCAGAAAAGCAAAACATTGTAGAGTACAAACCCGATGATTAATAACAATGAAAAAGCGATGTGGGTAAGCACAGTTAATTTGGCTCCTTTCTTAAGCTTGTCTTCCTCGTCATGGTATTTTAAAATGATAGAAACTGCTTTCGGGAAAAGAAACAAATAAGGAATTAATGTTAGAAGCAATGGCCATGATTTTCCGGAATAATTTACAAACAGCAACACTACATTTAAAATAATTGCCAACTGCACAAAAAGATAGATGTATGAAGTTGCGCGGGTTCCGAGCCGGGAAGCAACACCATGTTTGCCACCTTTCCTATCGGCATCCACATCGATAAGCTGACCAACCAGTAAAATAGATAGTGTACTTAACCCGGTTGCCGGCATCAGTAAAACAACCTGCGGATGGAAACCAATATTCTGGCTCACTGCGGCAATTAAAATGGCCATCGGGCCAAATGCAAGCCAAACAGAAACTTCACCCAATCCGCGGTAACCCAACTTAACCGGAGGAGCGGTATAATATTTACTAAAAAAAGCAGAAAGCAGGTAAAGGCCCCAGAGTAAAGGCCACAAATGTTTTTCAATAAAAAAGGTTAGTGCAACAGTGCCGGCAAATGCAACTACCAAACTTGCACGGGCAATTAAAAACATTTTGGGCATCAGTTCCGGAAAATCCTGCAACACGCCCGAACCACCACTCGATTCATTTCGATGAACATTCACTTTGTCGGTTCCCTGAATGGTGTCGTAAATATCGTTATATACATTGGTGGCAATATGCAATCCCAAACCAACAATAATTACCAAAAGTGCACCAATTAAATTTAAACTGCCATTAATGCTGTAGCTGAGCAAGATACCCGCAAAAAGCGGCGCAAGAATGGAGGATAGAAAGGGAGCTCTAATCATTTTAATAAAACCCGGTTTTCTGCTGTCTTTCATAAATTCAGGATTTGATGAAACAATTACGATTTTTCAATACAACCATTTAATATGCAAAAAGTTGATTATAAGTGGCAGTAAAAAACAGAACCGGGCAAACAATTATTCATTCAAAATAAAAATTATACTATTCACAGCAAACGCGAAATCAACGAAGCAGCAGCAAAAATTGCATTTCAGAATTTTAAAATTATCGAAACATTTTATCTTAAAACTTTGGTTTATTATTATTTAAGCCCTACATTTGTAATGCAATACGTCCTGTATTGCTTGTGTGTTTGGGGGTTAACATTAATAAAGGACAGCTGTTGAGCTGTCCTTTTTCTCTTGAACCCATTCTCTTTTTTCGGTTCTTATTGGCACACTTCAAAAAGTAGGCGGAGTAGAAAAGAAATCATGAATTTTTATAATTAGTTTTCCCCTGCCGGGGGCCTTCATCTTTGCCTTGAAGCAAAGACGAAGCAGAAAATTCAAGGCTGATTTTCATCTTCAACCTCCATTTTCATAAAACCTAACTTCAGCCGGGTTATCTCCTCGTAAACTCGGAGCTTCCCGGTTTCAGTAAGGTTTTATTTTAATTTCGGCATTGATGAAAATAGGCCACGGTGTCGCCTGCTCATAGCTATCTAAAGTTCAGATGAAATCGGAATAAGGGCATCGATCTGAAAAAATGCAAGAATAATACTTAAAAAAGTTAATCCACCTAATTTCCAATGTGGCGTTTTTTTTTGTTCTGAATGATTTTGGTCTAAAACTCTAAATCACCTTTTTCGTATTCCCTGAAATCTTTTGAGAGGTGCGCCAGCCAGTGGCTCAATCTTTTTACAGCGTCTTTGGTGTCTTCAGTAATTTCTTTCTTTTGAATTTTCAGCAACAAATAGCCATAAATTCCATCAATGGCGACCTGAATATCAGTTGTTGCATCCGGATTTTTTTGTTTCAGTTCATTCAATAAACCAGCCACTGCCTGATAAATTGGGATATACATTTTATCCACTTCGGTTTCCAGCAGCCGGTGATGAAATTCATTCAATTCTCCGATAAGATTGATAATAAACTGAAGATGCCCTTTTTGCTGTTTCTCTTCTTTTTCCATCATCAAAACCAGGTTTTCGTACCAGTCGTAAATTTCTTTACGGGTATTATCATCCACGTCATAACCTGCAATCAGTTTCTTATTCAAAAGATCCATATCGAGATGAAAAGCACGGATTAAATCTTCAACCTGGTAGAGATAAAGTATGTATTCGGCAATGTTTTCCTTGCGTTTTTGTTTTGCTACAAGCATTTTCTGAAAATGTTAATGATTTAACTGTTTTTATGGAAAATGAAATAAAAAAGAAAATTACGGTTTTCTGCCTAATTATCAAAAAAATCGTCCAAATCGCGCCGGTCTTTTTTAGTAGGCCGCCCGGTTCCGGGTTTGCGGGTAAACCATTTCATTTTTTTCTGGGTTTCCAGCAGTTCTATCTCTTCCGGAGGAGTAATATCTTCCACAAAGTCTTCAGCTAGTTTTGCCGACATACGTTTTTCGGCCAGTGCCAGTACTTTGTATTTGCGTGTAATGGGTGCTTTTTTAATTTCAATAATATTGCCCGGATGAATTTCGCGTGAAGGTTTCACCGGCAGTTCGTCTATCAGAATTCGTCCCTTTTTGCATGCCTCGGTAGCTTTCGAGCGGGTTTTATAAATCCGCACGGCCCACAACCATTTATCAATTCTGACATATTCCGCCATACTATTTACGCTTGTTGTAAAAATTCATGGTTCGTTCAATTCCAATCGCTCCGAAACTTTTGATGATTTCAATACAGTTATCGATTTTTTCAGGCAGTTCCTTTTCCTCTTCGCGTGTCCAGTCGTTCAAAACATAATCTACCTGAAATCCCTGGTGAAAATCATCGCCTATGCCAAACCGCAGGCGCGGGTAATTGTTTGTTCCCAGAACTTCAGAAATGCTTTTAAGACCGTTGTGCCCGCCCGGGCTTCCTTTTGCTTTTACGCGTACTGTTCCGAAAGGCAGTGCAATATCATCAACAAGTACCAGTGTTTTATCCAGCGGAATTTTCTCTTTCTGCATCCAGTAATTTACAGCTCTCCCGCTCAGGTTCATGTACGTTGTTGGTTTCAATAAAATAAATGTGCGGCCCTTAAATTTATATTCAGACACAAAACCGTAACGCTTGTCGTTAAAAACAATATTGGACGCCCCGGCCAGAGCGTCCAATATCTGAAATCCAATGTTGTGACGTGTATTTTTATACTCCGGACCGATATTTCCGAGCCCTGCTATTAAATACTTCACAAAAATTCATTTTTATTGTTCTGATGATTCTTCTGCTTCAGAAGTTTCTCCACCTTCGGCTTCACCACCTTCGGCAGCTCCTTCTTCTCCTTCAGCTTCTTCCTCTTCTTCGTCTTCAGGCAATAACATACCTGCTGCTGCAGCACGTGAAGAAATAACACCAACAATCAGGTTTGACTTATTATCGAGAAACTCAATGTTTGCTCTTTCAAGTTCACTTACTTTATAGCTATCGCCAATTCCCAATTTTGTAATGTCTATTTCAATTGAATCGGGAAGAAATTCGGAAAGTGCTTTCACCTTCAGCTTGCGCATATTGGTTTTCAGTTTACCACCTGCCTTAATACCTTTTGCTCTTCCTGTAAGTACAATCGGAACACTGATTTTTACCGGCTTGTCGTCCTCAACTTTCACAAAATCGATATGCAAAACCTGCTCTTCAACCGGGTGCCACTGCAAATCCTGGATGATTGCTTTATGCACTTCGCCATCGATATCGAGATCGATAAGATAAACATTGGGTGTGTAAATCAATTTCCTCAATTCACTGAACGGAACAGAAATGTGCATTAATTCTTCGTGACCGTAAATCACTGCAGGCACATCGCCCTGTTCGCGTAATCTTTTTGCTCCTTTTTTTCCAAGGGCTTCGCGTTTGGTTCCTTTAACTGATACTGATTTCATTTTTAAAAATTTTTGTTAATAATTATGGTACTCAGTCCTTTCCGCCAATTGGCAGAACAAACAGCATGCATAATTAACGGAGTTGAAACAGTGGATTTTCAGAAAAAACCCGGCTTATTCCATTTCCTAAATGCTCCTGCTTTTTCGGAAAAAGCGGTGCAAAGATAAAAATTAGCGGTAATATAACGAACTAATCGACTGATTTTTATAAACTCTTTTTATAGCTTCACCCATAGCATTGGCAATGGTAATGTATTTAATTTTTTCACTTTCGGTTTTGTGCTTTATGGAGTCGGTGAAATAGACTTCTTCCAGCATTGAATTTTCAATGCGCTCGATAGCCGGCCCAGACAAAACACCATGAGCCGCAAACGCACGCACACTATTGGCTCCTTTCTTTTTCATCAGGTTGGCAGCTTTGGTTATGGTGCCGGCAGTATCAATCATGTCGTCCATCACAACAACATTCTTTCCTTTTACATCGCCAATAATCCGCATCTCATCCACCACATTGGCTTTAGAGCGATGTTTATGGCA
>DATFJO010000595.1:0-4398 GCA_035269145.1 Tangfeifania sp.
AAACCCTGAAACAAAAAGATTCAAAACGTGAAATGGCCCGTGTGATGAAATATTAGTTACTGGTCATTAGGCATAGGTAACTGTTTATTAGTAGCTGAAAACTGTGAATGTGACTTCCATTCTTCCAACTACTTCCTACACCGCTTCCATATTTTCAATCGGAATAATTTTATCGCCTTTATATTTCTGCAGCAGATTGGCAACAGCAAGCGTATCTTTTTCGCAGTATTTTATTATTCGTTCCAGGTCTTTTTCTTCCCAGTAAATTTTGGCAACCTGGCTGCCGTCGATGTCGTCTTTTGGAGTGGGAATATTAAAAAGTTCACACAGCAGAGACAATGAGGTGTAATGCTTGTAATCGCCAAATTTCCATAGCTGAAGCGTGTCAATCAACTGGTCTTTTAGTTCCCAGGGTTTGGCTCCTGCAATGTCCAGTATTTTGGGCAGGTTCAGGTTGTTAACCAGTGCCCGGCGCGATATGTACGGAAAATCAAATTCCTGTCCATTGTGTGCGCATAGCCTTCTTTTTCCGGCCCGCGAAAATGCGTCCCAGGCATTAAAAAAGTTTTGGATCAGTATTTTCTCATTATCATCGGCAAAAGATTTTACCCTGAAAAAAAATTCTCCTTTTTTCTGAAAAACATACCCGGCCGAAATGCAAATAATCCGGCCGAATTCGGCATATATTCCGGCCCTGTCGTAAAGTACCTCGGCAGGTTCGTCGTTGGTTATCTGGAATCGCATTTTGTTTTCCCAGAGTTGCTGCCATTTTTCGTTCAATTCGCTGTATTCCGGGGCAAGGGGTGCGGTTTCTATATCCAGAAACAAAATTTCCTCGATGTTCAGATTTTTCAGCATTTAACTGGTTTTTAAGGTGTGGTTAATATGGTTTGTCAGAATATTAATTGCTACCTGGTTCATTCCTCCCTGCGGAATAATGATGTCGGCAAACCGTTTGGTAGGTTCAATAAACTGCAAATGGCTGGGACGCACCGTCTTTTCATAACGGTCGAGTACCTGATCTACATTCCGGCCGCGTTCATTAATATCGCGCCGTATTACACGTGAAAGCCTTACATCGGAATCGCAATCCACAAAAACCTTAATGTCCATCAGGTCGCGGAGGGCTTTGTTGGTGAGGCACAAAATTCCTTCCACAATTAATACTTCTTTTGGCGCTACCTGTCGGGTTTCTCCCATCCGTGAGCAGGTGATAAAGCTGTAAACCGGTTCGTCAACCGGTATTCCGTTTTGCAGTTTTTCAATATGGTCAATCATCAATTCAAATTCCACTGACTCGGGATGATCGAAATTTTTCTTTCTTCGTTCCTCCAGGCTTAAGTGGCTGTTGTCGAAATAATAGGAATCTTGTGAAAGGATGGCAACCTCATCTTCCAGAAACTGCCCGGCTATTTTTCGCACAACCGTGGTTTTTCCCGAGCCGGTGCCGCCGGCAACGCCAATTACAAGCATTTTTCTTTTTAGTTAATTGTTAAAATTCACCGAATAAAAAGCAATCACTTATGCAACTGCTAATAAAACACTAATTTTGCTGTCAGAAAAATCTAAGATACAAAAATTCACAGGGCTATGATTAATCACATTGTGCTTTTTAAACTGAAAGATTACCCGAAAGAGGATAAGGCAAAAGTTATAGAGGAGTTGAAAACTCTTCTTGAAGCGCTGAAAGAAAAAATTGATGAGGTAAAATACCTTGAAGTGGGAGTCAATTTCGAGCTTGAAACCAAAAGTTACGATATTGCCCTCATTTCGCATTTCGAATCGCCCGATGATTTGGATGCTTACCGCGTTCATCCTGAACATCTGAAAGTGGTGGAACGTATTAAAGAAACAACATTGGAACGCGCAGCCGTCGATTACAGATTTTAATTGAAAAGTAAATTTTTTAACTCATTTTTATATGCCCGGTTTATATCCGCTGAAATTTAAGCCCGTTTTTCATGAGAAAATATGGGGAGGAAATCGTTTGAAAAGTTTGCTGAACAAAGATTTTGGCGATTTGCCCAACTGTGGCGAGAGCTGGGAATTATCTTCAGTGGGAGGTCATATTTCGGAAGTAGCCAACGGTTACCTGGCGGGAAACAACCTGCAGGAACTGATTGAAGTTTATATGGGCGATTTGGTGGGCGATAAGGTCTACAAAAAATTTGGGATTGAATTTCCGCTGCTCATTAAGTTTATCGATGCCAACGACGATCTTTCCATCCAGGTGCATCCCAACGATGAGCAGTCGAAAAAGCGGCACAATGCCTACGGCAAAACCGAAATGTGGTACGTGGTGGATGCGGAAGAAGGAGCACTCATCAACTCAGGATTTAACCAGCCTGTTACCCGCGAAAAATACCTCGAACACCTTGAAAACGGGAAACTGACAGATTTACTTTGCTACGAGAAAACCGAAAGCGGAGATGTATTTTTTATTCCCGCAGGCCGCGTACACGCAATCGGTAAAGGAGTGCTGGTTGCCGAAATTCAGCAAACATCGGATGTTACATACCGGATTTACGATTACGACAGGAAAGACAAAGAGGGTAGCAAACGCGAACTTCATACTGACCTGGCGCTCGATGCCATCGACTTTTCTTACCAGGAAGAATACAAAACAAAATACAAAACGGAAGAGAATGAATCTTCTGAAATTGTCAGTTGTGAATATTTTACCACCAACATTCTCGAATTTTCGAGAATAATTGAAAAAGATTACCATCAACTCGATTCATTTATAATTTACATGAACCTGAATGGTCGTTTCATTATTGAATATGAAAACGGAACTCTGGAGGTGAACAAAGGCGAAACTGTTTTGATTCCGGCAAGCCTCGAATCCCTTAAACTAAATCCGGTTACGGAAGAGGTGAAAATTTTGGAAGTTTACATCAGGAATTAAATGTTGTCGGTGAAATTATTTTTGAATCAATGTTTTTAATTTTTTAAAAAGAAACTGGAAATCAGCAGGTTTTTTTCAAAAAAAATGAAATCGTACCAGTTAAATTTCTTTGGTAAGAAAATCAACATTATTTTTGCCCAATGGAGATAAAGGAAGCCCGTTTTTTAATCAGCAACACCGATTTGGACAAGTGTCCGGCCCCAAACAAGCCTGAGTATGCGTTTATTGGCCGGTCGAACGTGGGCAAATCTTCACTCATAAACATGCTTACCAACCGGAAGTCGCTTGCAAAAATTTCAGTAAAACCCGGTAAAACCAAATTAATCAATCATTTTTTGATAAATGAAGAATGGTACCTCGTTGATTTGCCGGGATACGGATATGCAAAAATTGGTAAACAGGAACGCAAAAAATGGGAAAAATTTGTTCGCAAATACATTCTGATGCGCGAAAATCTTTTTTGTTTGTTTGTGTTGATCGATTCGAGGCACGAGCCTCAAAACGTTGACCTGGAATTTATGGAATGGTTGGGAATGAGCCAGATTCCCTTTGCAATGGTTTTTACAAAAACCGACAAACTAAAACCAGGTGAGCTGGGAAAGAATATCGAAAGTTATGAAGCTAAGATGCTGGAAACATGGGAGTTTATGCCTCCGTATTTTACATCTTCCGTTTCAACCGGAGAAGGAAAAAAAGAGATACTAAATTATATTCAGGACATTAACCGTGAAAACATTTAATTGTGTTTTCAATCAAAAATTGCTATCTTGAAATTCGACAAACATGAAAACAAAAGTGCAGTATCAGATTTTCAAAATAAGAACCAAATTGAATTAGCCATGGGCAGTAAAAATCATCCTTTAAAAGTTTTTTCGGGCAGGGCAACCCGGCATCTTACTGAGAAAATATGTGACAGTCTGGATGTGGATCTTGGATTATCATCCTGCCCGGTTTTTGCCGACGGCGAGTTTGAACCGTGTTACGAAGAAACCATTCGCGGTTCTCACGTTTATATTGTTCAGTCGACAACTCCGCCAGCCGATAATTTGCTTGAATTACTCTTAATGATTGATGCCGCAAAACGCGCCAGTGCATACAAAGTAATCGCGGTAATTCCCTATTTTGGCTTTGCACGCCAGGACCGGAAAGACAAACCACGTGTATCTATTGGGGCAAAACTGGTAGCCGACCTGGTTTCTGCTGCCGGTGTAGATCGTGTAATTACAATGGATTTACATGCCGACCAGATTCAGGGCTTTTTTAATGTACCCGTCGATCATCTGTTTGCTTCGGCTTTGTTTATCCCTTTCATCAGCAAAATGGGCCTCGACGATTTGGTAATTGCCTCACCTGATGTTGGCGGCACCAAGCGGGCCAACACTTACGCCCGGATGCTGCAGTCGGATATGGTAATTTGCCATAAAACACGCGCCCGTGCAAACGAAGTAAACAGCATGACGGTGATTGGCGATGTTGCAGGAAAAGATGTA
>DATFJO010000596.1:0-7977 GCA_035269145.1 Tangfeifania sp.
ATTATTTTCGCCAATTAGAATTTGATCATTATTTTAAAGGGTCAACAACCAAAACCCTGCATGCTTACTTGCCTCTTCTACCCGCTGTCAAAACCAGTCAGCCCCTGGTAGAAATGGCAATTTTGCCAAAGAACCGGCGACAAATGTACTAAAATCGTGCCAATATAAAATAAGCTTTCAGTAAAATCAGACTTCAATAAATTCGCGGTAATGATTGTACCGTTCAAAAATCTGTTCAACATAGGTATAGGGCTCTATTCCACGCACATAACCATATTTAATACCCTCTTTATTGTAGTTATCCGGATAGCTCAGTTCCAGAATCATCTTCTCCACATTGTCGTCCCAGCGGTTCGGATCGAGGTTGTTCATTTCGGCCAGTGTCCGGGCATCCAGCACATGGTAATAGCCACAATTGTAAGAAGCCAGGGAAAATTTTATGCGTTGAACCGAATCTTCTATTTCTTCAAAATTATCCCACAAACGTTTCAGAAATTTTGTGCCGCCGCGAATGCTCTGTTCCGGGTTCATTCTGTTTTCAACGCCCAGTTCTTCGGCCACCGCCGGCATAATCTGCATCAATCCGCCGGCACCTGCCCAGGAGTTGGCTTTGGGATCGAACCGCGACTCCTGGTAAATTTGCGAAGCCACCAGCCGCCAGTCCCAGCCAACAGTTTCGGCATTTTCTTTTATCAATTCATCGTACTGGCTGATACTGTTATTCGTCAGGCTGTAAAAATCGCTTTGAATTCTTTTCCTGAAATTCCGTCTGTTTTTGAAGTATTTGTTGTAAATCACATAGTAATCTACTTCATCTTTCATTTCTGCCAGCCAGTCATTCACTTCTGCCAAAAGTTCAGGAGAACGCGGACTTACTGCCCAGGCAATTCGCTGCGAAAAACTTATGGGAACATCAATATCGAGACTGTGGTAGTAAGAAGCATTAATGCGGGCGATGTTATCGTCGGCAACCGTGTATTTTATTTTACCGTCCACTACCATTTTAATAATTTCGTCGGTTGAAAGATGTCCGGGCAACGTATCGATGTGAATTTCGCCACCAATTTCCTTCGACAGATTTTTCAACCTTTTGAAATAAGAAGAATTTTCACGCACCGAAACAGTGTCGCCAATCAGTTCAATGGCATCGTGTACCAGTTTCTTTTCAATGGCGCTCCACTTCATATTCCGCCAGTTTTCGGGTTTCCTTTGCACAAGCACCTGGTGAGTCAGGTACAAATAATCAGTAAAATTCACTTCTTCTTTCCGGTCGGAAGTAATGGTAATTCCATGGGCCACCAAATCTATTTCCGCATTGTTCACTTCTGTAAGCAAGCTGTCTATATTCTTGGAAACAATAACTTCGAGTTCCACATCCAGGTGGTCGGCAAAGCGTTTCAGTAAATCATATTCAAAACCCATAGCCTGGCCCCTGTATAAAAAATAGCTGGTACCGCTGTAAGTGGTCAGAGCCGTAAGTTTTCCTTTATTTCGGATTTTTTCGAGTGTCCGGGCATTTACCATTTCTGTTTCGTCACCTGATGATTTTACATTATTTTCCGGCTGGCTTTCGCAAGCGGATAGAAAAATCAAAAAACCAATTAAAAAAGGAATATACCTGCTCATAATTCTTTTTGTTTATAAACAGTGTGTTCAGGAACAATGTTTAACATCAACCGTTGGATGGTTATCAGTTTCTACCCACAAAGGTTAAATAAAAAGCTCGCGCAAAGCTCCAAAATAATCTTGTTCCCAACCTTCAGAAATGTTTTCGAAAGCTTCGTCCGGAATATTGTTATGCCTCAGTTCAACACTGGTACCTTTTTTATCAGGATGAAGTTTTATTGTCACAATCGATTCTTCAGACTGTTCGCCGAAAAACCATTGCTGAACAATTTTTTTGTTTTCTTCAAATTCACGGTTTACCCCTGAAATACTGCCTCCAAACAGCGAAAATTCAGTTCCGGGAACCGGCTCCATCACGGCATCTTCGCCAGTCCAAATCTCCAGCATTTTTTTATTTGTGAGCGCATTGTAAACATCTTTGGGCTCTGCACTGAGTAAAAAATAGCGTTTTAAATCTTTCATTTCAGTAAAATTGTTTTTCAAAGTTAAGCGTTTAGCGTGAAATAACTAAATTAGCGATTGAAGTTCGTAATTTTTAATCTTTTTTCAAGACTAAACTAAGTGAACAAAAAGAGCGCAAATTCTTTTAATAAATTTACTTTCAAAATTAAAATTAAAAAAATAATGAAAAACCTGTTATTAATCCTTACAGCCTTGTTTTTTGTGAACCTCACCTCAGCACAAATCAATGCCAAACTGATGCGTTACATGGATGTTTCCGATTCGCAAATTGTATTTGTTTACGGAGGCGACATCTGGGTGGTTGACAAAAACGGAGGCACTGCACTTTCGGTTACCAGTTCGCCGGGCGAGGAATCCTGGCCGCGATTTTCTCCCGATGGAAAATCAATCGCTTTTACAGCACAGTACAACGGAAATTCCGATGTTTTTGTAATGCCGGTTACAGGCGGTATTCCTACCCGGGTTACCTTCAACGCTTTTTCCGACCGTTTGATTGACTGGCACCCTGACGGCAAAAAATTATTGTTCGCCTCATCGCGCGAAATGGGTGCCCGCGGACTGAGTGAATTTTTTATGGTTGAAAAAGACGGTGGGTTCCCGGAAAAACTTCCGGTTCCTTACGGCGAACTGGCAAGTTTTTCGCCCGATGGAAAAAAACTGGCTTACATCACAAAAATTACTGAAAACTACCCGTTTAAAAGATACCGCGGAGGACTGACTTCCGATATTATTATTTATGATTTTGAAAAACAAGCCACCGAACGTATTACCGAAAACAAAGCCAATGACGGAAAACCTGTATGGGCCGGAAATAAAATCTATTTCCTGTCGGACAGAGGTAAAAACATGCGCCTGAATATCTGGGAATACGATACCAATTCGAAAGCCAAAAAGCAGGTAACTTTTTTCGAAGATTTCGATATCTCTTTTATATCGGGAGGTCCTGAAGAAATTGTTTTTGAAATGGGTGGCGACTTGTATTTAATGGATCTTGTAAGTCAGAATTACAGAAAAACAGACATCAATGTTGTCAGCGATTTATCGGTTGAAATGCAACAAAGCAAAGATGTCAGCAAAAGTATTGCAAATGCCACTGCATCGCCGGGTGGCAAGCGTGTCGTTTTCGAAGCCCGGGGTGAACTGTTCAATGTTCCGGCAGAAGAAGGTTTTACCTGGAACATGACCCAATCTAGCGGTGCATTCGACCAAAGTCCTGCCTGGTCGCCCAACGGAAAAACCGTTGCTTACTGGAGCGACAAATCCGGAGAATATGAACTGTACCTGCAGGATTCCGAAGGTAAAGAAGAAGCCGAAAAACTGACCAACCGCAAAAAAGGATTTGGTTACACACCTTACTGGTCGCCCGACAGCAAAAAAATTGCCTTTATCGACGAAACCAATACCATTTTCATTATCGATATTGAATCTGCCGATGTAACCGAAGCCGGAAACACCCGCTGGAATATCGGTCACGGATCGCGTTACGGATATCCGGTTACGTGGTCGCCCGACTCCAAATGGATTGCATTTACAAAAGGTCTCGATAATTCAAACGGGGCAATTTTTGTGTTTAACATTGAAGAAGAAGAATCGCACCAGGTGACGTCAGGTTTTTACGATGACAATTTTCCGGTTTTCAGCACCGACGGAAAATACCTTTTCTACCTCACCAAACGTAACATGGACGCTGCCTATTCATCGCTGGGCGACGGCACCTGGATTTATCCGAATTCAACCCAGATTGCTGCCATCAGTTTAACAAAGGATGCTGCGTCGTTGCTTGCAGCTAAAAACGATGAAGTGGAAATAAAGGAAGAGGAGAAAGATAAAAAGGAAAATGAAGCTGATAATAAAGAGGAAGAAAAAGAGGATGACAAAAACAATGATGAGGATAAAAAAGAGGAAGAGGAAACGAAGGTTGAAATTGATTTTGAAAATGCAGAAGCCCGGCTCGAAATTCTTCCGCCCAAAGCAGGAAATATCAGCATGCTGATTCCTTTCGAAGGGAAACTGGTTTACCTGCGCCGCCCGAATACCGGTTCAGGAGAACGTTCCTCTTCGCTTCACTTTTTTGATTTTAAAGAACGCGAAGACAAAGAAATAATGGACAATGTAAGTCGTGCAGCCGCAACTGCCGACGGGAAAGCCATCATTGTTTCCAGCCAGGGAAAATACGGAATCATTCAGCCGGCTCCGGGGCAAAAAGTTGAAAAACCAATACCTACCGACGAGCTTGTGATGGAACTGGTTCCGAAAGAAGAGTGGAAACAGATTTTTATGGATACCTGGCGCCGCCACCGCGATTTCTTTTACGATCCGAACATGCATGGCCTCGATTGGAAAGCCCTGCGCGATCGTTACGGGAAACTGCTCGATGATGCCCGCACCCGTTGGGATGTAACCAACCTGCAGTTAAACCTGGCAGCCGAATTAAGCGCCGGTCACACATACGCCGGAGGTGGCGACACCGAGAGTGCGCCCTCCCGGACAAACGGTTTCCTCGGCATCAACTGGGAATTAAACGATGGCAAATACCGCATCAAAGAAATTGTGAAACCCGCAACCTGGGACACAGAAGTGCGCTCTCCGTTTGATAAACCCGGTGTTGAGATTGAAGAAGGAGATTACATATTATCAGTCAACAATGTTGAAATTACTCCGGAAAAGGATCCTTATGCAGCATTCGAAGGTCTTTCGGGCAAAACTGTTTCACTGGAAATCAGCAAAACCGGGAAAAAAGAAGATGCCAAAAAAGTGGTTATAAAATGCCTCTCGCCCGGAGAGGAAAACAGGCTTCGCTACCTGGCATGGATTGAAAACAACCGCAAAATGGTTGACGAACTTTCCGATGGGCAGTTGGGATACATTTACATGTCGAACACATCGGCCCGCGGGCAACTTGAACTGGTGCGAATGTTTTACGGCCAGCTCGACAAAAAAGGATTTATCATCGATGAGCGTTTCAATGGCGGTGGCCAGTTGGCAGACCGTTTCCTGGAATTGCTGCAGCGGCCGGTAACCTACAATTTGCACTGGCGCCACGGAAAAGATCATACCAACCCTGTAAAAACCAACACAGGGCCGGTGGGAATGCTCATAAACGGATGGGCCGGCTCGGGTGGCGACGGTCTTCCCTGGGCTTTCCGGGAACTGGAAGCAGGCCCCATTGTTGGCGAACGCACACTCGGAATTCTGATTGGACCGGCTACCGGGCACCGGTTAATTGACGGCGGCTCGATTACGGTGCCGGGAGCACGTCTTTATGATAACGCCGGTCACTGGTTCTGGGAAGGTGAAGGAGTTGCACCCGATTTCAAAGTGTGGGACGATCCGAATATGTTGATGAAAGGCCGCGATCCGCAGGTGGAAAAAGTGGTAGAGGAAGTGTTAAAACTTACCAAAGCAGATAAGCACAAAATGACTCCTGCCCCACCGCTTGAAGACCGAACTGCAAAAGGACTTCAGAAAAAAAATTAAAATTTCAGTTCCGAAAAATATAAAGAGGCTGTTTCAATTTAAGTGTTGAATCAGCCTCTTTTTTTTGTTTCGCCCTTGCGTTTTTTTTTCTTAACCTTTTGTTTTTTCTGTTTTAAAACACATTTTTGCGAAAATAAAGCCACAATCCTTAAACAGTAAAAAATACTTTTTTAGATTTACAATCTTAATTCACAATAATGGATTATTACAAGCAACAATCTAAGTTTCACGTAGCCGTTGACTGTGTAATATTTGGTTACGAAGAAGGACAACTAAAACTATTGCTCTACCCGCGTGCCTTCGAGCCGGTAAAAGGTTCATGGTCGTTAATGGGTGGCTTTGTGCGCGATAATGAGTCGGCAGACGATGCTGCATACCGCGTTTTAAAGCAAACAACCGGTCTCGATGATATTTTCCTGGAACAGGTTGCAGCCTTTTCTGATCCTGAACGCGAAATTTATGAGCGCGTAATCAGCATCGCCTATTTTGCATTAATACGCATTGACCGTTACAAAAAAAGCAAAGCCGAAGAATTCGGTGCAAAGTGGTGGCCGATTAATGAAGTACCCGGTTTAATTTTCGACCATGAGGAAATGGTAAAACAGGCCCTGAAAAAACTGCAGCAAAAAGCCGGAACCAGCCTGGTGGGAAGTGAACTGCTGCCACGGAAATTTACCCTGCTTCAACTTCGGAAACTTTATGAAGCCATTTACCAGCGGGAATTTGACCCGGGAAATTTCCGAAAAAAAATGCTCTCGCTCGATGTGCTGGAAAAAATGGATCAGAAAAATTCTACCGAATCAAAAAAAGGAGCTTACTATTATAAAGTAAAAGCCAATAAAGTGGATGAAGAACAGGAGAGAATTGTAAAATACTGATATTTAAACAACTTAGAATTACATCGAACCAAAATTTAAACTATGAGTACACTTGACTGGATTGTCCTCGGACTATTTGCGCTGGGACTGGTAGGAATTGTTGTTTGGGTTTTAAAGAAGAAAGACAAGGACACAGCCGATTATTTCCTGGCCGGACGCGATGCCACCTGGATTGCAATCGGGGCCTCGATTTTTGCATCGAACATCGGCTCTGAACACCTGGTAGGATTGGCAGGATCGGGCGCCGAAAGCGGAATGGCGATGGCCCACTGGGAAATGCACGGCTGGATGATTTTAATGTTGGGATGGCTGTTTGTTCCGTTTTATGCCCGAAGCAAAGTTTTTACAATGCCCGAATTTCTGGAGCGAAGATATAATCCGCAGGCCCGTTCGTTTTTATCTATCATTTCGCTGGTGAGTTACGTTCTTACAAAAGTTGCGGTTACTGTTTATGCGGGCGGCGTGGTTTTTAAAGATGTTTTCGATATCGATTCGATCACTGCTTTCGGATATACAATCGACTTTTTCTGGGTGAGTGCCATCGGACTGGTTGTTCTAACCGGGCTTTACACCACTTTTGGGGGTATGAAAGCAGTACTCTACACTTCAGTTTTGCAAACACCAATCCTTTTATTTGGTTCCATTGCTGTTTTGATTCTTGGACTGGTTAAAATAGGCGGATGGAGTGAAATGATGGAAATTGCACGTGCCAATGTTACGGTACACGGCGATTCGATGACAAGCCTTATGCGTTCACCCAAAGACCCGGATTTCCCATGGACAGGAGTAATTTTGGGGTCTGCCATAATTGGATTCTGGTATTGGTGTACCGACCAGTTTATAGTACAGCGCGTGCTTTCGGGCCGCGACATGAAGCAGGCCCGGCGTGGAACAATATTCGGTGCTTACCTGAAACTCACCCGGTGTTTATTTTTCTCATTCCCGGGATGATTGCTTACGGTTTGCAACAAAAAGGATTGTTTGTGCTGGAAAACAACGATGCAGCATTCTCGACCATGGTGAAAGAACTATTGCCAATTGGATTTAAAGGTGTTGTAATCGGTGGAATTCTCGCTGCACTAATGAGTTCGCTGGCAGCGCTATTTAATTCCTCAGCCATGCTTTTTACTGTTGATTTTTATCAGAAATACCGGCCAAATCTCGATGAAAAACACTATGTGAAAGTTGGACGAATGGCTACTGTTGTTGTTGTGCTGCTCGGAATTGCCTGGATTCCGGTAATGCGCGGGCTTGGTAAAGTGCTTTACGAATACCTGCAGGATGTCCAGTCGTTGCTGGCTCCCGGAATTGCAGCCGTATTCCTCCTCGGTGTTATCTCAAAAAGAACAACACCTGCGGCGGGCATCTGGGGATTAATAATCGGTTTTACACTCGGAATGACACGGCTCGGGTTGAATATATTTGCAGATTCAATTGCCGAAGAATCGCTCATTTACCAGATCTTCCTGGTGCACAACTGGCTCCACTACGAAATTTACCTGTTTTTTCTGGTAATTGTTGCAATGGTAGTAAT